>DEPZ01000030.1 GCA_002359025.1 Erysipelotrichaceae bacterium UBA3379
CTGTGACTGATGGTCTATCAAGTTAAACAATTCCAATTCCTAATGGAACTCATAAGTAAAACTTATATATAAAAAAATTATGAAAATCATGACGATCTTCATAATCATATTTTCTATAAATCCTTAGCATAAGCAATATAATAATGTCTTGCATTTGCTGAGGTTACTTGTTTTGCACGTTTTAATAAACATTCTTTTTTAAGTTCTTTATCATCAATAAGTTCTAATAATTGTAATGCCAATTGATATTCTTCTTGTTCCATACATTCATGTATTTTCTCTAACAATTGATCTTTTCCAATAAGCTCTAATAATGTCTTATGATATAATGATTGATGAACTGGTAATAAGTTTGTAGGATTTCCATCAAACCAACCTACATAACCATTAAAAACACTTTTTACTGCCCATTCTACTGTTCCATAATATTCTTGAAGATAACTCAAATGAGCGAGATTTTCAGGTAGTTTGACATGTTCTACTGTTTCATCTAAAGTCATACCTTTATTCATACAATTCAATGTTTCAAATAATATATATTCTAATGCCTCTTTAAAATGATAAAGATGCTCTTGAATATCTTTTCCATATAATGGTTTTGTATGCCCAGGTAAGAGGACTTTAGCTGGATAGGAAAGAATATTTTTTAAACTCTCTATCCATGTTGCAATATCACGATATTGTGTCCCTCTAATAGCATAAAGTGCTGGAAACACACCATAGTAATTATCCCCAGTGCAGATGACTTCATCATCTGGTAACCATATAAAGATCTGATCATCTGTTTCTCCAGGTGCACGTACTAATTTTATACGAACACCATCAATTGTTCTTTCTACACATTCTTCATTGTAGAGAGTTGTTGGTGCTAAAAAATGATACTGACCATGCCCTTGACTTCTTCCTTCTCTTTTCCCAATACCTTGACAGATTGCTTCTTCATCAGTTAAAAGAGTCCCATGTTGATAAGTTCCTCTACGATTCAGTATATCTTGAATTTTTTCATAATAAGCCAATGGCTCTTTTTTTGCAGTAAAAGCAATAATCTCTTCTACAGTTTCTTTAAAAGTTGCAGCTCCACCCCTATGATCTGGGTGTGAATGCGTATAAATGATTGTCTTTACCGGTTTCTTTGTGATGTTTTGTAAATCTAATAACATATCTTTTGAGTATTCATCGCTATCAAGTGTATCAACTAATATCACAGAACTATCCCCAATGATTGCAATAGCATTACTATGTCCATAGCTATAAAAAAAATAAATTCTATCACTTATTTTTATTAATTCCTTTTGGTATGTTTCTTCATAAAACTGCTTTAATAAATCTTCTCCTTGCATATTGTCTTTCCTTTCTTATCTGCCATGAATTTTATGAAAATCATGACGTGCCATTTTTTTCATATCATCTATACGTGATTTTAATCGATCAGTATAATGAGATGATACTCTTGGATTATCTAAATGATATTTCTTAGCCCAATCTCTAAAATGATGATTAATATATTTATTTCTTTGTACATCATCTCGATATTGATGATAGATATCATCTAATGATAAAGGATCATCTAATGGTATTTGATATTTATGAAAATAATCAAATAATTCAATAGTCTTTCTTTCATTCATAATTTGGAAAGAATATGTATCTTTTGCTGTTTCAATATCTATATCTACATAATATAACATGTGAATATTGAATAAATTGGTATTATAAACTTCACTACACATAGACACTTTGACTTTTTGTATATCTTTTAAAAGAATACATAGTTGATCATATTGCAATGAATTTTCTTTTAAAAGTAGTGAAGATGTATCATCTTCATCAAAAGATATTTTTACTCTATGTCTTTTAATATATTCTTGTATTTTTTCTTGAATATTTTGTAATTCTAGATGTTGTTTTTTTAAATAATCTTCTTTTTCTATTAATGCGTCTCTGATATTTAATTGTCCCTGAATAATCAGTTTAATAGTATCAATAGATAAATCCATTGATCTTAATAATAAAACAAATCTTAATGTTTCAATATCTTCTAAAGAATAATCACGATAGTTGTTATTTAATCTTTGTGGTTTTATAAACCCCTCTTTTTCATAATACATTAATGAATGCTTAGAAATAGAAAGTAACTCTTCAACTTCCTTTGTTTTCATCATTATCCCTTCTTTCTACTTATATGATAACGCATTCTATACATATTTTTCAAATCTATTATGACTGATTATACAAATTATTTATATAAAAACTGCAATCATGATTGCAGTTTTTATATATGATAAGCTTTTTCTAATGCTTGTTTTATATCCTCAATTAATAAATCAGCTTCTTCTAAACCGATATACATACGAATATGTCCCAAACTCAATCCTCTTTGTTGAAGTTCTTCTTCATTATTTCCTTTAAATACCGGCATAGCAAGACTTTCGAATCCACCCCAGCTATATGCTAAAGTAAAATATTGAAGAGAATCAATAAATGTTTGAATAATAGTAGGATGAGCATCTTTTAAAACAAGTCCAAATAAACTTCCATATCCTTTAAGATACTTAGAGGCTAAATCTTTTTGATAACCTTGACTTGCTAGAGGATGATAAATTCTTTCAATGCATTGATGATTTTCTAAAAACTCTAAAACTTGTTTTATTGTTTCTTGTTGTGCTTTTAATCGTACTGGTAATGTTCTTAACCCTCTTAAAGCTAACCAAGCATTCATAGGTGACATTGTTGCCCCTAAAAGAATTTGTCCAAATTCATCAATTAGATGCATTAGCTCTTTTCTAGTAATAACAACCCCACCAACAAGATCACTATGTCCTCCAATATATTTAGAACATGAATGAATCACAACATCTATTCCATGTTCTAAAGGATTTTGAAAAAGTGGTGTAGACCAAGTATTATCTATAACTGTATAGATATTTCTTTCTTTACAATACTCACTTATCATCTCTAAATCTAATAATTCAAATTTTTGAGAAGAAGGACTCTCAAAATATATCATCTTTGTATGATCATTGACATAATCAAAGATTTCATTTGTCTGGCAACCATCAATTTTCGTACTCTCTATTCCAAAACGTTTCAAGTTTTGAATCAACTTCACAGATGATCCATAAACAGTATTGACAATAATCACATGATCATCTTTTTGTATAAGACTTAATATCGTTGCTGAAATAGCTCCCATACCAGATGCATATGTTCTTGCACATTCACCTTTTTCTAATAAAGCCAGTTTCTTTTCAAGTATATCCAGTGTTGGATTCTCTCCTCTTGTATATGTATATGCCTTTTGACCTTTTGCATTCACTGCGACATAATGATCAAAGTCTTTGAACTGGAAATTAGAAGTTTGTACTATTTCTGGACTTACACTTAGATACTCTTTATTCCAATCATGTTCTAAATCTAAGCAAATATTTCTATATTCTTTCATTTTCAATACCTCTATATTATAAAGGCTTCTCTTTTATCAATCATTTTATATCTTATCGACTTCAATAGCCTTTGTATTCAAATACTCTTCTATATCCTGTGGTATACCTGAATCTGTAACAACTCTATGTACTCTATCTAATTCAATAAGATTCACTACACCTTTTTGATTAAATTTCATAGAATCTGTCACAATAATCACATGCGCAGCTTGCTTAGCCATATCTCTTACAGCTTCACTTCGCATATAATCATTACCTGTAAAACCAGTCTCTTTTGTAAAACCGTCTGTTCCAATAAAAAGCTTATCTACAAAAAATGCTTCTGCGCATTTTCTTGTAAGAGGTCCTATCATAACTTGTGATTCATTTTGGTATTCTCCACCAAGTAAAATAATCTTCACTGTTCCCTGTTTTCTTATATAATCAGCGATAAATGCTGAATTGGTTATGAGTGTCACATCTTTTTTCGTTTTCGCAATTTCTAAAGCAACCAATGCACAACAAGAACCAGATTCTATCATAATGGTCTCCCCATTTTGAACAGACTCTACTGCTTTTTTAGCAATGCTTTGTTTGATTTCATAATGATAAGCCAATCTATGATTAATATCATCACTTTCATTAATCATAGCATATCCATGAACTCTCACAATAATTCCGCTCTTTTCTAAAGCCACTAAATCTTTACGAATAGTCACTTGTGATACATTTAATAATTCAGATAACTTTGTGACTTCCATCTTTTTATGTTCTGTTAATAAATCTAATATTTGTGTATGTCTTTTATTCAAAAATATCACCCTTTTCTCATATAAGAATAACATATTTATCTTTCATTAGCAATATTACCCTCTTTCAATAATAACTTAAAAAGAAGTTGCCTATTTGACAACCTCTTTAAAACATATCTATCACTTCATATATCAAGATTGTTTTCTTTTCAATACAAATAGTAAACAACTTGATAAAACGATTAATAATGTATAAACACCAGTCGATGTCATATCTCCAGTTTGTGGGACAATCGCATCATTATTTTGTGTATTGTCACCAGGTTCAATTGGTTTGACATCAATAGATGGTTGATTTGTAGAGTCTTCTAAAATATCTTCATCTTGAGGGATATCTTTTTTCTCTAGACATGCAATAGCATCTTCAATTGCCTTTGCCATAAGATCTACTTTATCTTGTTCTGTAATATTCATATTTCTATCGACTAATGAAATTGCTTTTTCTACCAGATGAAAATCTTTATAATCTTCTTTATTTAATTGATTTGCTTTTTCTATAGCTTCATCAACCTTTGTATAATCAGCAGGTTTATATTCTAAAGATAGAAGAGATTGATTTAATAAATCAATAACTTGTTCTACTTCTAATAATGTTGCTTGTTGATTTTCATAGACAACAAGTGCTTGTTCAAGTGAAATAAGAAGTTGTTTGTATGAATCATGAAGATATAAGTCTTTATTTAATGATTTGACTTCTTCAATTTTTTCTAATAATAATGTTTTATCAATGACTTTTGGATCTAATCTTAAAGAGATGAGAGCTTTTAATAAGTCTTGTTTCATTGTTTCTACATCATTAGCATCAGCATTTGGATTTTCTAATAATTGTTTTGCTTTTTGAATTGTTGTTTCTAATTGATGCCAGCTTTCTTGATGATAATGTGTATTTTCTAAAGAACTTACATAATCAATGATTTCTTTTAAACCTGCTTTGTCTGCATTCATATTGACAAGACTCACTTTGATAGAAGCAGCTGAACCAAAGTTTTGCACTGATTTTACATAGACAAGACGTACATGTTTTGTGAGAACTTTTTTAAAATCTATATGTTTTTCTTGATTGTTGTTTGGTAAAGTCCCTTTCGCATGTGTTTGATATATTTTTCCATCATCACTGATTTGTATTTCATATTCTAATAGATTTCCATTAGAACCTGTTTGACGAGGAGTATAGCTTATACCATCAATAAGTGTTTTTTCTTCCAATTCTAAATCTATCCAATGAGGCATTGTTGTATTTGTCCAATCCGTATGCCAAATTGTAGAATTATCATTATCTAAGACATTTTTTGGGTCAGATCCATCTCTTTGATAACTAGAAGCTGTAGCAGTTATTGTTGAATTATCTACATAAGTTCTGTCTTTTTCTTGTTTTAATACCAGTTGACTAAGTGCCTTACTTAAAGCTTGTTCATAAGCATCTACAGTGGCTTGAAGTTGAATAGGAAGATCATATCTTATAGAAGAAATAACTTGTTGAAGTGTTTTGATAGATTGATTTGTAAACATATCGAGATGTTCTGTGAGTTTCAAATAAGCTTGGACTCGTGAATAATCAGCTTTTCTATAATCCAGTTTATCTAAAACTTTTTGAAATTTCTGTATAAGAGTTGTTATTTCTTTTTCATCTAATTCATATTTTTGAAGTAGAATTTGAGCTTCATTGAGAAGGGGCTGTAATTCATTTTTATTGTCTTGATTCATTATTGCTATAGCATTTGTATAAATATGGTCTAATTCCATAGATGAAACAAAGTCTTTTTGTTTACCTAAGCGAATATCATCTACATATCCAATAAAGGCATGATGGATACTTCCAATTCTTGCAAGTGGAAACATATTGGTTGCTAGCATAGGTCTACCTTCAATACGTTCATCATCACCTAAAGTATCGATGAGTTGACCATTGACATAGAGTTGAATTTGATTTTGTTTATTTTTCAATTCAAGTTCTACCCACTCATTCACAGGTAAAGTATAATCAAAAGAATAATCAAACCCTTCTCTACTCATTCCTACTTTTCCTGTGTCTTTTTGTACTGCCTTAATACTTCCATAATCACTTTCAAATAATATTTGTTCTTCTTGGCTATCAGATTGACGTTTCACTTTGACTCTTAAATCATTATTTAATCCAACTGTTTCAAGATTCGTTTTGATATAACTTGTATTTCCTTTTAATTCTAAAACTGTTTTTCCATCTTGAGTCACAAGTGAACTATTTTTGCCTTCTTCTACACGATAATGATTTGTTGTATCGTTGAGTGTATCCATAGGAATATGAAGATAGTCATCTGTATCAATATCTACTTGATATCCAAAGTTTGTACGTGGGGCATCCCCTGCATTGTCAGAAACTTTTTTTGCTTCACTTAAAGAGAGTTCACCTTTACCCCATAGTTTTGCTGCAAATAATGGTAATGATTTTTCAATTCGATCATAAACATCATATTCACTTACACCATTATCTAGATAATCAGTCATATCATTCCATACGGCAAAAGCGCCACCTTTCATTTGTTGATCACCAGCTGGTATAGTGACTCCTCCAATACTATTGATTGCTAAATTATACATTGTACTTTCATTCAAATAATCATAATAATATCCTGCATTTGGTACAATATAATAATTACCATCATTACAATTTATCAAATCAAAACCATCTTCATACATCTGATCCATATTCGCATAACCAAAATTCCATAAGTTAATTTCTACTCCATCAGCATTAATCTTCTCACCTTGACTTGCTTGCGTAAAACTTCCCCAAACACGTGCTTTTCTACCTGAAGTTTCTACATATTCAATCATATCATTAACAAACTTTCTATAAGCCTTTGATGATGCATGATATTCATCTGCTCCTATATGAACAGTTGTTTGTAAATCAAAGACTGGATTATTTTCTGTCATATATTCACCAAAAATAGATTGAACAAAAGCTAATGACTCATCATATTTACTGACGAGATTTAAATGGTCATTTTCTCTACCATATGTTCCATTTCTTAAATCAGGTCTTACTTTGGTAAGTGCTAATGAGTGAGCAGGTGTATCTATTTCAGGAATAATATGAACACCTAATTCTCTCGATGTTTTAATAAATTCTCTAAATTCATCTTTTGTATAAAACATATCTGTACTTGTTAAATCTGCTTTATTTAAACCATTATTTCCACCTTTTTTGATATTAGATTCTAGTCTAAAGGCAGAATAGGCATCGAGAGGATCCATCCCATTTTGTGAATAATACTCTAAAGGAATAAGATTATCATTTAAATGAATTTGAAAATCATTCATCTTATACCAAGACATTTCCTTAACAATTTGTTTTAAATAATCTAAATGAAAAGTCTTTCTGCCTACATCTAATATAAATCCTCTTACTTTATATAAAGGATAATCCCTTGCTATACCTTTGGGTAAAGTTTTATAGTTTGTTTGTTTTAATCCTTGCAAAACAGTACGTGTCCCCCAATAACTTCCTGTTTGTGTATAAGATGATATCTTTACATAGTCATCTATTTCCATTAAATAACCTTCATCATCTAAACCTAATGATTGATCATTTGTCTTTGTGAGATAAATATCGCCCTTTTGTGGTGAAGATGATTTAATGACTTCTATAGATTGTCCTGTTAAATCTTTGTAATCTAATGCCATTTCCTTTGCAGCTGTTTTTAGGTTATCATGATCATAAAGAAGACGACTTTGACTGTTGAGTTGAAAGTTTCCTTTCATACCTTTCCATTCTCTTAATTCAGGTAAAACAACAGGAGCTTTATTGTCTTCTTTTTCTTTTTGGTAAAGACCTGGTATAGTGATTGACTTTTCTTTAAATGTATATTCTTTGGTTTTTTTGTTTGTGATTTTAAAAGAAACTTTCACAACTGTATCTACTATAGGTTGATAGATATTTAAATCTTGATCAATGACTTGCTCATAATCTGTACCATTATATTGAAAATCATATTGTTGATTAGTAGGATAGGTGATTTTTAATGTTTTATCACCTTTTTTAACATCTTCTATCATAATTTGATCAGCTATTTCTTCTTGAGAATCTTCTATCTCACCACCATAGACTTCCATTTCATAAAGTGAAACAGTATTCCATTCAACACCACCATCTGGATCAGTAGATGTTGCAGATTCAATATAGACACGAACATATCGTGCTTGTTCTACTTCGTCTAAAACGATTTTATCTGTCTTTAATTGGGGACTGTTTGGAATATCTTTTACTGTTTTCCAATCTGTTCCATTTTGTGAAGTTTGAATTTTATAATGTGTTGCTTTTCTTGTTTCCCAAAATAGACGTATAGTTTTAATATTTCGTATTCCATTTAAGTCTACACTTAACCAGTGAGGTGCATTCTTTACATCACTAGACCATCTTGATATTCTTGAAGATGTATCTCCATCAAAGGCTTTATTTGCATGAAGTGAAGATGTTTCATTAGAACTTGAATTGCCTTGACAATTCAATGCAATATTTTCAGTTGGGTCTTGAGGTGCTATTTCATCACTGACATACATAACTTGAAAATCACGACAAGATACACTCGGATAACCTGCTTGTTTAGTAATTTCTAACTTCACATAACGACCAACAACTGGTTCTTTTAATGTTTCTATAGATTTTTGTGACTGATTAGAAACACGTGAAATGACGGGATTCCCCCATTGACTTACATCTTGTGACACATAAATGTTATAATCACTTGCATAAACTTCTTGACTTTCCCAGATCATTGAAAAATAGTTCATCTTATATGTATCTCCTAAATCTACATATACCCATTGAACTGGTGCTCTTTCAGATGACCAACGACTTGTTTCATCATTATCAGTTAAATATTTTGCTGGTAATGATGGATACTCATGACTGGCAACAACTTTTTTAGATAATGCCAGATTTTGATTTTTGACATCTAAGACATCACTTGCATAAATATGAAATGATTGTACTTGAAAGCAAGATGCCAATAAAAATGCTGATAATAATACATGTACGCTTTTAGATACCTTCATTTTCTCTCCTCTTTTCTATAAATAGCGTGTACATCATAACATGGACTACGCACTATGTAAACGCTTTCGACAATAGTGTATATAACTAGAAAAAAAGCGAGAAATGAAAAGCAGGTGATATTTACTCACCTGCTAAAATAACTGAACCTTTATATGTTTCTTCAATAAATGATTTGATTTTATCTGATTTTAAGACTTTGATTAAAGCTTGAATTTTTTCATCATTTTCATGTCCTTTTTTACATGCAACAATATTAACATACGGATTATCTTGAGTTGCTTTTTCTAAAATAACAGCATCTTTTGTTGGATTTAATCCAGCTTGAATAGCATAGTTTCCATTAATAGCTACCAAATCCCCTTCACCATTTTTAAATGAAGTCGCAAGTAATTCAGGTTTCACTTCAATAAATTTTAAATTCTTAGGATTCGATGCAATATCATTAAGTGTAGCACTTGTTACATCTACTCCTTCTTTCATTTCAATTAATCCTGCATCATCTAAGATAGATAATACACGTCCATAATCAGCAACAGAGTTAGAAATAATCACTTCTGCTCCGTTTTTGACTTCACTCACATCTTTAATAGTCTTTGAATAGAAACCAAAAGGTTCCATATGAATACCTGCAACATTGACAATATCATATTTATTCTTTTCAACATCTTCTTCAAAGAATGGAACATGTTGGAAATAATTTGCATCTATTTGTCCATCATTTAATGATCTATTGAAGATATTATAATCATCTAATACTTTAATTTGTAAATCAATATCATACTCTTCTTTTAATATAGGTTTTGCTTCTTCTAATATTTTAGAATGTGGATCAAGTGTTGCTGCAACTGTTAAAGTCTTGTCATCATTTTGACTACCTCCACACCCAACAAGACCTGCTGATAATAATAATGCTAATGATAATTTTAATAATTTTTTCATATTCATTCTCCCTTCTATCTCTTATCGACCTTTTTCACTATATAATCTCCAATACCTTGAATAATGAAGACAATCACTAAGACAAAAATTGTTGCTGTATACATAACTGGCATATTTTGTCTAACAAATCCATACATATACGCTAAGTTACCAAGTCCTCCAGCCCCAATACATCCTGCCATAGCAGTATATCCTACAAGTGAAATCCCCATAACTGTAATACTTGAAATTAATGCTGGCTTTGATTCTGGTAACAAGACTTTTGTAATAATTTGTAATTGACTTGCTCCCATCGCTTTGCTTGCTTCAATTGTTCCTTTATCTACTTCATTTAATGCAATGACACACATTCTCGCATAGAATGGTGCACTTGATATAATTAAAGCAGGTAAAGCTGCCTTAGCTCCTAACATTGTTCCTACCAGAAATGTTGTTACTGGTAAAAGAATAAAGATTAAAATAATAAATGGAACTGCTCTTAGTAAATTAACAATAAAATCTAATATACGATGAACTATACGATTTGGATATAACCCATCATCTTGTGTCATATATAAAACAATTCCTATCACAAATCCAATAATGACTGCCATGATTAAAGATACCACTGTCATAAATATTGTTTCTTGAATAGCAACAATCATAGCTTGCCAATCTATTTGACTCCATATTTCATTCATCTATATCACCTCTACATTTACTTTATAATCAATAAATTGTTGAATGACTTCATCATATTGTTCTTTTGTACCATTAATCACATTTACAATCAAAACTCCAAAAGAACTATCTATTGTATTTGTAAGATTACCTGAAACAATGCTCATATCTACGTTTGATGATTTGATAACTCTTGAAACAATAGGTTGTCTAGAAATATCTTCATCAAATGTTAATTTTAAAAGAATACCTTCTGGATAAATTTGTTTTAATTTCGTATTTGTTTCATCATTGTCTATCTTACTTGAAAAGTCTTTTACAAATCTCTTAGTAATTTCATGACGAGGATATTCAAAGATATCTTTCACTGTTCCTTCTTCGACAACTTCTCCATTACTCATCACAGCAATGCGATGACAAATTTCTTGAACAACTTCCATTTGATGAGTAATCATAACAATTGTGATGTTTAATTTTTTATTAATTGTTTTTAAAAGTTCTAATATTTGTTTTGTCGTATCTGGATCTAATGCACTTGTTGCTTCATCACATAATAAGATCTTAGGATCATTTGCAAGTGCTCTAGCAATCCCGACTCTTTGTTTTTGACCACCAGATAATTCACTAGGATAAGCTTGTTCTCTTCCTTGTAAACCAACAAGTTCAATTAATTCTTTTACTTTTTTCTTTCTTGTTTCTTTATCTACACCTGCTATTTCTAAAGGAAGTTCAATATTTTTTTGAACTGTTCTAGACCACAACAAGTTAAAATGTTGAAAGATCATTCCAATTTGAGTACGCTTATGACGAAGAGAAGTTTCATCTAATAAAGAAATATCTTCACCATCAATCAATACTTCACCACTTGTTTGTTTTTCTAACTGATTAATCATTCTTACAAGTGTAGACTTTCCAGCCCCACTATATCCTATAACCCCAAAGATTTCTCCATCATGGATTGTAAGAGAAACATCTTTACATGCATGTATTTCACCCTTAGGAGTTACATAATTTTTTGTAATAGACTTGAGTTCAATCATAAAATACCTCCTATAAAATATAAAAACTCGTCCTTATATAAGGACGAGTTAAACCCGCGTTACCACCTTAATTCATTGTTACCTCACGATAACAACCTCTTCGAGTACCATCATACTCTAGTACGATAACGGGCACAACCGCTATTGGCTAATCATTCACCAATAAGACTCCAAGACCATCTTCATCTATTCTTTTATATTCCTTTCCACCAACCAGGAACTCTCTATAATAAAACAAATAAACTACTCTTCTCTTCACTGTCGTTGACATTATATTATCGTGTATGAACAATTTTGTCAAACATTTTTTGTAAAAAACAAAGTATAAAATATATAATTTTGATATACATGTCTCTTCTTTCAAGTTTATACATAAGAATGATCAATTTGTATCACACAGTAATATGTTTTATTAACTTCTTGAACTTTCTTTTCTATTTCTTCAATCAATTCATCATGATTTCTTTCATCACTAGAAGGAATCAAGACATCAAATATAAGATTTGTATGTGTAGAACCACTCACAATACGAAAATCATGAATACTGTAATGATTATCAATATTTTTTACAATATTCACAACAACTGTCTTTAATGAATTCGTTAATTCATCATCCATATCAATAGGATCCATATGAATGGTTGTTAAAATATCATATTTCTCCAACATTTCTCTTTCAATTCTATCAATCTCATCATGAATTTCTACAATATTTTCTCGACTATCTACTTCAGCATGAAAAGTCATATATTGTCTTCCAGGTCCATAATCATGTAACATAAAATCATGAATTCCGATCACATGATCATGTGATAAAACATAATCATGAATATCTTGAATAAGCTTTTTATCAGGAGCTTGTCCTAACAATGGATTGACTGTATCTTTAAAAATCTCGATTCCAGATTTAAGAACAAATAAAGATACGCATGTTCCAATGATTCCATCTAATGGTATATTTGTAAATAAACTAAGTACTAGACTGACTAGAGTTGCAAACGTTGTTAAGACATCATTTAAACTATCTTGTGATGCTGCTTTTAATGAAGGTGAATCAATAAGATTTCCTGCTTTTTTATTAAAAGAAGCCATCCATAATTTCATAAGAATAGAAACCACCAAAGCAATGACTGCCCCAATTTGAAAATGTAATTTTTCAGGCATAACAATTTTAAATAGTGATTCTTTTAATGAAGAAAAACCAACTAAGAATATTAAAAATGAAATAATTAATCCTGCGATATATTCATATCTTCCATGTCCATAAGGATGATTTGCATCGGGATGCTTACCTGCTAGCTTAAATCCAAATAAAGTTGCCAGATTACTACCCATATCTGAAAGATTATTAAATCCATCTGCTTGAATAGCTGCTGAATTGGTCATAAAGCCAAATATTAATTTAAAAGCAACCATCAATGCATTACATACAATTGATAAAAGGCTACATAATGTTCCATATTTTTCTCTTACAATAGGGTTTGTTGTCTCTTGGTGTGAAGGTATGAATTTATTAACTAACCACTGAAACATATTTCTCCTCCTTAAAAAAGATAGAGTTTTCTCTATCTAAAAAATATTACATACTTTTTTTAAATAAACATCTCTGCCTACCCTTTCAATTAATCCATTATCTTCTAATTCATGAAGATAACCATCAATTTTATCTTGATCAACATTTTTATTTGCTAAATCTTTTAAGACTTCAATGACTTGTGGGTGATCATCTTTAATATATGCATTTCCATCTCTATTATATGCAGGATTTTGTAATAAGACATTTAAAATCGCTACATAAGCCCATTTTACTTCCAAACGAATTAATTTATATTGCATAGTATCAAATAACGCATTAGGCATATAGTAAGTACCTTCATGTTCTCTTAACTCTTCAATATCCTCTTTTCTATAACAAATCATAGTATACCTCCTCAAAATTTATAATTATTATATCACATCATGACTATAATCTCTAATTATTTTTTTATAACATAAATACCCTATATTTTTATTGTTACATCATTTGCATTTTATAACCAATATCAATATAATACT
>DEPZ01000050.1 GCA_002359025.1 Erysipelotrichaceae bacterium UBA3379
TAATGCTTGTTTTTGGTAAAGAAAAGGGAGAAGCGTTAAAGAAAGAATTGATTGATACATATGGTTATAACTCTAGAGTACCGATATTAGAAATGCAAAAAAGTCAATCTAAAGGTATACAAGAAGTCGCAAAATATGTTTATGAAAATATATTCTTAAAGTATACAATGAAACAATGGAATCAAAAACCAGAAGAAGTTGATCAAAGTGTTACTGCAAGAGTTCCAGTCTTGATTAGTGAAGATAATCGTTATTTCCAAGATACTTATCAAGGAATGCCTAAAGATGGTTATACAAACTTATTTAAAAGAATGCTAGATCATCCAAATATTGAAATTGTTTATAATCAAGATGTTAAGGATATTTTGAAATTTGATTTTGATCAGCATAAAATTTATGTTGATGGAAAAGAATTTGATGGAAAGATTATATTTACTGGAGCTATTGATGAATTATTTGATAATTGTTTAGGAAAACTTCCATATCGTTCATTACGCTTTGAGTTTGAACATTATGATAAAGATCACTATCAAAGTAAAGGTGTTGTGAATTACACTGTTAGTGAAGATTATACAAGAATTACAGAATTTAAATATTTAACTGGACAAGATATTCAAGGAACAACTATTATGAAAGAATATCCTCAGGCATATACAGATTCATCACAAGTTCCATATTATGCTATATTAGATCCTGATAATATAGCAATACATCAAAAATATGTAGAGATGTTGAAACCTTTTTCTAACTTCTATTTATTAGGAAGATTAGCTCAGTATAAATATTACAATATAGATGCAATTGTAAGAGTTGCATTAGATTTAGTACAAGAATTGAGGGAAGATGTATGAAATATTTAAGTGTTGCAATTCCATGTTATAATTCTCAAGAATACATGGTAAAAGCTATAGAATCATGTTTGATATTAAAAGATGAAATAGAAATTATTATTGTAGATGATGGTTCGAAAGACAAAACTGCACAAATTGGTGATGATTATGCTATGATGTATCCCAATACAATAAAATGTGTTCATCAAGAAAATGGTGGACATGGACAAGCAGTGAATACAGGATTATATCATGCTACTGGATTATATTTTAAAGTCTTAGATAGTGATGATTGGTTTGACCAAGCAGCATTAGTAAAAGTGGTAAGAACAATTCAACAATTACATGAAAAAGATGAAGATGTAGATATGTTTATCGCAAACTATGTTTATGAAAAACCTAGTGAGAATAAATCAAGTGTTATAAAATATACAAATGCTTTACCTGTTAATAGAAGATTTAGATGGTATGATGTAAAACATTTCTATCCACAACAAAATCTTTTAATGCATAGTGTTATTTATCGTACACAATTATTAAGAAATTGTAATCTACAATTACCTAAACATACATTTTATGTAGATAATTTATTTGTTTATCAACCTCTACCACATGTTACAACATTATATTATTTAGATGTTGATTTATATCGTTATTTTATTGGTAGAGAAGATCAATCTGTTAATGAAAAGATAATGATTTCACGTATTGATCAACAAATTAAAGTGAATAAAATGATGATTGATTGTTGTGATGTCATGTCGTTAAAGAGTCGTAAATTACGTAATTATATGATTAAATATTTAACAATGATTACAACTGTTTCTACTGTTTTATTAATAAAATCTGGAACAGAAGAGAATTTACGTAAAAAAGATGAACTATGGTTTTATCTAAAAAATAAAAATCCTGATTTATATAAATCAGTAAAAAGAACATTCTTAGGAACTTTTATGGAAATGGATGGTTACATAGGCAAAAAGATTATAACTACTGGATATAGTCTATCTCAAAAGCTTTTTGGCTTTAATTAAACCTCAACCGCTTTCTTTCATATAATAAAATAAATGGTTATATGATTTGTGTATTCATAAAAATTATGTTTAAATAGATACACAAAAAAAGGTGGTTATATTATGAATAAAAGTTTAATTCAAAAAATCTTAGAAACTGATCCAGCAGCAAGAAATAAATTCAATATCATTCTGAACTATCCAGGAGTACACGCTATGTTTTTCTATAGAATACATCATTTCTTATGGGAAAAGCATTTCAAAATATTAGCAAGATTTATTAGTCAGTTTGCAAGATTTCTAACTGGTATAGAAATACATCCTGGAGCAACAATTGGAAAAAGATTATTCATTGATCACGGTATGGGTGTCGTTATTGGAGAAACAACAGTGATTGGTGATGATTGTGTGTTATATCAAGGTGTTACATTAGGTGGAGTAGGAACTGGAGAATGTCATGAAAAAAGACATCCAACATTAGCAAATGAAGTGATGGTTTCTGCTGGAGCGAAAGTTTTAGGAAATATTTATATAGGAGAAAAGAGTATAATTGGAGCTTCTTCAGTTGTACTTAAAGATGTTCCAGCAAATTGTACTATTATTGGAATTCCGGGAAGAATAGTGAAAGAAAATGGAGAAAGAGTGGATAAAGCATTATAAGTTTGTAATCATATCATGGATTCTGGTTATTGTATATATGATTATATTTGGACTAGGATATTTAGATAATATCGATATGTTATGTCAGGTTTATATACATTCATTTGTATCTGTAGGTATGACATTGTTAATGAAGATTATCACAATGTTTGGTAGTTTTTATTTTGCAGCATTATTTTGTATTGTATATATCCTGATTGATAGACAAAAAGGTATGCAATTATCTTTATTTATGATATTAGTGATGGCTTGTAATTTTATATTAAAAAATACTGTAGCAAGACTAAGACCTCCTATTCAACAACTTATAACTGTTGATGGATTTAGTTTTCCCAGTTATCATGCGATGGTAGCATTTGCATTATTTGGTTTTATTGCTTATCAGATATATCGTCATCATAAAAGATATGCAATTATATTAATGATAATGGTGGTATGTGTAGGTATAAGTAGAATATATCTTGGTGCACTTTATTTGAGCGATGTATTAGGTGGATATATCTATACCTTTGCATTACTTACAACTTATATTTCAATTATAAAAACTCATAAAAATTTTCTGAAAACATAATATGTATCAGGAGGTTTTTATGAGTATAGATATACAAGCAAGTTTATATCATTATAATTTAGCACTTGTTGAAAGAGAAGATCATCTTTATTGCTTAATAGATTTACAAACTGGTGAATGGTATGAAAAAATGACTATTTATTATATAGAAAAACTACTGAGAAGATGGCATAAATTTAGAACAGAGGCTATAAAGGTTTATCTATAGAACTTGATTTCTTTGACAACAACTTTGTGTATCGTTATAATGTATATTGTGTTTTATTTGCCCACGTAGCTCAGTAGGATAGAGCAACTGCCTCCTAAGCAGTAGGTCGGCGATTCGAATTCGTCCGCGGGCGCCAGTAAATAATGCTGTAGACTTTTATTTATAAAGGTTTACAGTTTTTTGTTTATCTATTATATTTATAGAAATGTGGCTTTGTTTTATTATATTTTTCATGCTTTGTCTTTTTGTAATTTATGTCTAAAATCTTGACATTGAACCAACTTTTTATATAGAATATTTTATATATATTATATATTTTTTATGAAAAATTTATATAATCATAATATTGGGGATTGAAATAATGAATAAGCGAGGGAGTTATATGATAGTTTTAGAGAATGTAAACAAAAATATAGGTAAGAAAATAATTTTAGAAAATATAAATTGTCAAATAGATAGTAAGAATGGTGTTGTTGGATTCGTGGGGAAGAATGGATCTGGTAAAACGACATTATTAAAAATAATATCTGGTATATATGAGATTAATAGTGGACGTATTGCATATAAAGATAAATTATCTAAAGATTATATGAAATGGGCACATAGGAATGTAGTATATATTTCATCAGATGAAAGAAATTTATTTTACAAAAATAGTGTTCAAGATAATGTTCAATATTTTTGTATGTTAAAAGGAGCAGATAGAGAACATGCATTGCATAATATAGACATATATTTTAAGCTATTTCATTTTGATGATTTGAAGAATAAAAGAGTAGAAGAACTCTCAACTGGTCAAAAGAAAATAGTAAAAATATTATGTACTTTGTGCACTGATTGTCATTTT
>DEPZ01000078.1 GCA_002359025.1 Erysipelotrichaceae bacterium UBA3379
TAATGGTGCTGAACTGAGAAAAGGAATTAATATTCCTACCATTAAGAAATAGAAATAAGCTGACTTGTTTGTGATAGTCATAACAAACATAAGTAAAAAAGAAGCAATAAATGCAAGTGTATTCTTTTTAATACAAAATGTTTCATACATATCTTTTAATACAATCCCGAACATATGATTCCTCCTATATACTGTACTTTACATATAAGTACAGTATATATTGATTATATATACTTGTCAATACAAAAAGAGTAGTTTTCTAGCTACTCTTGATGTTCTAGAATATAATACAACATATTCATAAGCTCTTCTTTACTATTGGCCTTAACAATAAAAACATGTGATCCCATAGCATCTGATAAGATTTTATCAACATCCGTTTCTAATGCAATTTGATAAGAATAGAGTCTACGAATATCTTCATAGCTATGAAGATAATTGACACCTTCTCTTCTACCAGCATATCCTATATAACATTGTCTTTTAATATCATAGAAACATTGATTATATTTAATCATATCTGCCCAAATCGTATAAACATCAACATTATAAGTAAAGTTCATTATTTCTGGTATAAATGCTCCTGCTGCTCGCATATTCACTTCTAAGCCAACGATATCTCCTTTTTTACCTAAACCTTCTTTATCTTGATCTAATCTAAAGAATTCAAAATGGAAAAAACGTCCTTTTGTATTAAATGCTTGAACTGCTTTTTTTCCTATTTCATAAAGGTCTGTTCCTTCAATAGGTTGACTATAGAAGACTGTATCGAGATTGTCATTAACATTATCCATAATAGATGACAACATAACATGACTTGCACAGATTAAAATATCTCCTTGTTGATTTGTAATCCCATCAAATGTTTCTACATGTCCAGGAACAACTTCTTCCATAATGAATTGAACATGAGGATCTTTGGTTGCAAAAAAATAGTTGAATTCATCAATATTATGTAATTTATATGTTAGGCTTGCACCTACACCATTATCTGGTTTAACAATAATAGGATATCCAATTTCATTAGCAAAGTCTCTAGCATTTTCATAATCATGTATATGATGATATTTTGCAGTTGGAATACCAGCTTGATGATAAATTTCTTTCATCTTTGATTTATATTTCATATAAGACATGTTTTGTATTTTAGGTCCCGTTGTGACATTGAAATCATTACGTAGTGTGGCTTCAAGTTCTAGCCAACACTCATTTTCAGATTCTATCCAATCTATCTTCCCATATTTCCATGTAAAATAAGCACATGCACGATAAACGTCCTCGTAATCTTCTAGGGAATCTACTTTATAATATTCATTTAAAGAATGAATTGTATGCTCTGGCAATTCGTCATAGCGACAATCTCCAATTCCCAAAACATTAACTCCTCTTTCTTTTAAACGACTACAAAAATTATAGAAATATACAGGAAAGTTTGGAGATATAAATACGACATTCATCTAAATCACCCTTTCTACAAAATATGGGAATTGTATTTTCCACCAAGGCCAATCATGATTGACATCATATCCCCAGAAATCTACCCATGCTGGTATGTCTTTATAATCAAACAATTCTTTCATTCGTTTCGCACTTCTAATCATATCATCCTCCCATGCTCCTTGACCACAACATAGGACAATATGAGAATGTCTATACATATCTACATATGGATGATTATATTCCATACCATTCAAATATTGTATGGGTGAGTTACGATATAATATATCATCATGATAATCACCAAAGAATAAATCACTATCATAATATCCACTTAATGCGATAGTCCCTGTAAAAATATCTGGTCTTCTCAACATAAAGTTCACAGCATGTGTTGCTCCCATAGAACAACCCGTTGTAACTATTCCAACCTTTTCACCATGATTATTAATATCATATATTCTTGGTACAAGTTCATCAACAACGTAATAATACCATTGTTCCATCATATATGTTCTATGTCCTGGATCTCCGTGTTCATCTGACCAAGATTCTTGGTCTATACTATCTAAGCAAAATAGTTGAATCGTACCATTATCAATCAAATGTTCTACAGTATGAACCATACCAAAGTTTTCAAAATCATAAAATCTACCATTTTGTGCAGGAAACACAAGCATTGGTACACCACTATGACCATATACTTTATATTCCATGTCTCTATTTAAACATTGACTATATTCTTTATAATATTCTACTTTCATATTGAACCTCCTATCCTAGTACATAATCAACAAAAGCTTGAACTTCGTCCATTGTTTCAAAGCGTGCTGTGTATGTAAAGTTACCCATAGCACCACTTAAGATATCTGGCATTCTTTCACACATAACCATATCAAATTGATACTTTTCAACAATTTCTTCATGACTATGCGTATAATGTAATCCATCTCTTCTCCCACAATATACACAATGATAAGGTCTATTATGATCATAATCACTATATCCTCTAACAACCATATCTGCATATATTTTATATACATCTATATCATTAGCATAATTCATCATATCTGGAGTATATCCTCCTGGTGTTCTTAAGTTCACTTCTAAACCAATGATATCTCCTTCTTTTCCAAGTCCTTCTTTATCTTCTAATAATCTAAAAAATTCCATATGAAAACATCTTCCAGCTGTATAAAATTCTTTTACACATGCCCTTCCTACTTGTTTTAGGTCTTCTGGAATATCCCTTTCTGAATAATAGTACATACTTGATAAATCATTGACGACATCCATAATAGGATTTGGAAAAACATGAGATGTTTCAAAGATGACTTCTTTATTGAGATTAGCAATTCCATCATAAGAAACAATTAAACCATGAACATATTCTTCCATGATATATTGTGTAATATGTTCTTCTTGATAAAAACATTCTAGTTCTTGAAGATTATTAATCTTATATGTTTTTGCTGCTCCTACACCATTGTCTGGTTTTACAACAACTGGATAGCCAACTTCTTTAATAAACTCTTTGGCTTTTTCTAATGTTGATACCATATGGTATCTTGCTGTTTTTACACCTGCTCTTTTATAGAAGTCTTTCATTTTTGATTTACATTTTATATCTGCAATATGATTGGATTGAATACCCGTTGTAATATTGAAGTCTGTACGTAAAGCGGCATCTTGTTCTAGCCAGTATTCATTATTAGACTCTAACCAATCAATACGTCCGTAATGGAAAATAAAATAGCCCATAGCTTTCACCATTTGCTGGTAATCTTCCATTGAATATACTTGATAATAATCGTCTATTGAAGCTTTTAATTCTGGTGATAATTGATCATAAGGTGTATCTCCAATTGCCAAGACTGTAACACCATTTTCTTTTAAGCGTTTACAAAATTGGTAAAAATTTTTTGGAAATGCTGGTGACATATAGACAAAATTCATTTTAAAATTCCCCCTTTATACCACATATTATAACACGACTCTATTATTCACTTCAATTATCTTTAAAAACTAAATTTATTTTTATTATTTTGTTTAATTCTAAATTACGATTATATATTTCAAGGTAAATAGAGTGGCACAACAAATATACCCATAAAGATAAATATTAAAGCTACTATAATAAGAGATGGCCACACTGGTACTTTTTGCTTTTCTGTAAGCTTTGCTTGATTTGTACGTTTGACACGATATCCACAATGAGGACAGCGTATTGCTTTAGCAGGTATTCTTGTTTGACAAACATCACATTTCATTTTTTCCCCTCCCTTTCTTTTATTATAAAAAGAAAAAGACTTGTTTTGCAAGTCCTATTCAGTGATTGTTTGTTGTGGGAGAATAATTGTAATTGTTGTTCCTTTATTGATTTCACTTGTTAATTCTATTGTTCCTTTGTAATTAGAAACCATATGTTTAACAATAGCTAAACCTAAACCTGTTCCTCCTCTTTGTTTACTACGACCTTTATCTACACGATAAAATCTTTCAAAGACTCTTGATTGATCAGCCATAGGAATGCCGATTCCTGTATCACTTACTACAATCTTCATCGCATCACCTTGTTGTTCTATATCTATATTCACTTCTCCATGATCCTTATTGTATTTAATAGCATTACCAATTAAGTTATTTAATAAAGTAAATATTTGTTGGTGGTTACCAATATAAGTCATATCTTCAAAGTCTGTATGAACTTTGATATCATGTTGTGACATTTCTACCTCATAACTTTCTAAAACTTCTAAAACAATTGGCTTCATTTTTATTGGCAACATTTCTACTTCAACACTAAGATTTTCTAATCTCGATAACATTAATATATCATTAATTAATCTCGACATATTATTGACTTCATCTTGTATTTTCTTTAACATCTTTTGTTTTTGTGTTTCATCTTGTACAAGGCCTTGTACAAGTAAATCGCTATAACCTCTAATAGATGTCATAGGTGTTTTGAGTTCGTGGGAAACATTTGAAAAGAATTCACTACGCATTTTTTCAGCTTTTTTACTTGCTGTAATATCTACAAATAATAATGTTGTTCCCAGATTGACTCTAGATATATAGCATGCATAAATATTATGATTAATTTTAATCACAACTTCTTGTTTAGGAACATTGTGTTCTAAAGCATTGATTATTTCAGGATAATAGAGATAATCTGTGAATTGATCATATTGTTTCATATTTCCTAAAAGTGATATAGCTTTTGCATTAATACTTAATATTTTATACTTTTCATCTAATAAGACAAAGCCTTCATTCATTTGTTTAAAGATTTCATCTATCTTTGTTTTTTCTAGTTTAACTTCTCTCATTGATTTTCTTAGTTTATGTGAAAGATTCCCTATTGTGTCTACAATAACATTAAATTCAGGATAATCGTATTGTTTTAAATCAAAACGAAAGTCTTTTGTCATATGATCTAAACTATTACTAATTTCTATAATTGGTTTAGAAATAGTATATGCTAACTTTCTAGAGAGTATATAAGCAATAACGAATGAAATAATAATACTAAATGAGAAAGCTGGTATAAGCATACCGATATTATCAAACATTCCATTATACGGGATGGATAGCCTAATGATATATCCTTGATTATAATATGCTACATATAACATATTCACTCCCGTTGTTGTAGAACGTCTTTGAGCATAACCTTCTTTGTGCTCTATAGCTTGTTTGATTTCAGGACGACTGAGATGATTTTCAGAGACATCATCAGATATTGTATCTGCCATAACATGACCTTGTTCATCAATAATAGTTATACGTGTTTGATCTGAATATGCTAATGGATTCATTTGCATGATTTGTTCTTCTAAAGGCTTATCATAGTCTATAGCATAATCTATAAGCTTTAATGAGTATAACATTTCTTGTTTCGCTGTATTTAAATAACTTCTTGAGATAATAGTTGAAGAGATAATTCCACTACTGACAAGAGCTATAATTAAGACGATAATAAAATAACGGAGGATGGACTTAGTCATGTGCATCCTCCTTTTCGATAAATCGATATCCTACAGATCGAATTGTTTTAATGTATTTATCTCCGTCATCTTGTAATTTCTTTCTTAAAGAACGTATATGAACATCTAAAGCTCTAGATTCACCTATAAAATCATATCCCCATATATTATTTAAAAGTTCATCTCTTTCAACGACTCTACTTTTATTTTCCATTAGATATAATAACAATTGATACTCTTTATGTGTTAAATCTATTGGTTGTCCATTTTGAGTCACGATATGTGTTGATTTATTGATAGATAAAGTGGATGTTTTTAATTCATTTGTTTTTGGTTGTGCTCTTCTTAATAATGTACGAACGCGTGCACATAGTTCAAGAACTCCAAATGGTTTTGTCATGTAATCATCACATCCACTGTCTAAACCATGGATTTTATCAATTTCTGAATCTTTTGCACTTAATATAAGTATCGGTAGTTGTGTATTCGTTTCTCTAATTTTTTTTACAGCTGTAATACCATCCATTTGTGGTAGCATGACATCAAAGATAGCTAAATCTGGTGTATTATCATGAATTGATATGATTGCATCAATAGCATTATCAAATAATGTCACTTTATATCCATTAGATTCTAACGATAATTTCACAATTTCTTGAATGTTTTCATCATCTTCAATTACAAATATGCGTTCGTTCATTGTTAATCCCCCTTAAATGAGCCTATGATCATTTACAGTACCATTTTGATTAAATTCTAACCATTCGCAGATATTAACAGCATGGTCTCCGACTCTTTCTAAGTATTTAGCAATCATCAAAAAGTCAATACAATAGTCAACTCTTTCACTATTTTGAGTAATGATTTCCATAACTTCTTGTTTAACTTCTTGGAATAACGTATCAATCTCATCATCCATTTTTCTAACCATATTCGCAGTTTCTAAATCTTTTTTAATAAATGCATCAATAGCTTCATGTACCATCATTTTTGCTTTTTTAGCCATAGTTGGAATATGTTCTACAGTACGATATGCATGATTACCATCAAAGTTTAAAATAATTTCTGCAATATCAGCTGCTTGGTCTCCAATTCTTTCTAGGTCAGTAACAATTTTTAATGCTGAAGTTACGTTTCTTAAATCACTTGCTATAGGTTGTTGTCTTAATATAAGATTGAATGAACGTGATTCAATTGTTCTTTCCATGTCATTAATTAAACGATCATTAGCAATAATTTCTTTTGCTAAAGCTTTATCTTGATGTTTGAATGCTGAAATCATGTTTTCAATAGCCATTTCAACAAGATGTCCCATTTTTGTTAAATCTACATTCAGTTTTTGTAATTCTTCATCGAATAATCTTCTCATCATATTGCATACCTCCATTATATTTGTTTTTTAAGAAAAACTCAACATTAACCAAAACGTCCAGTAATATAATCCTCAGTACGTTTATCTTTTGGCAATGAGAATAAATCTTTTGTCTTACCATATTCTACCATTTCTCCAACTAAGAAGAAAGCAGTATAATCAGCAATACGTGATGCTTGTTGCATATTGTGTGTAACAATAGCAATTGTATATTTATCTTTTAATTCTAATAATAATTCTTCTATTTTTAATGTAGAGATTGGATCCAATGCACTTGTAGGTTCATCTAATAAAATAATTTCTGGTTCTACAGCTAAGCATCTTGCTATACAAAGACGTTGTTGTTGTCCTCCTGATAGCCCTAATGCAGATGTATGTAAACGATCAGCAACTTCATCATATAATGCTGCAGCTTTTAAACTTTTTTCTACAATTTCATCAAGTTGTTTTTTATTTTTAATACCATGAATTCTTGGTCCATAAGCAACATTATCATAAATACTCATTGGAAATGGGTTAGGTTGTTGGAAGACCATACCAACTTTCTTTCTAAGAACAGTTGTATCTACGCGTGGATCATAAATGTTTTCTCCATCAATTGTTATTTCCCCGGTAATCTTTACATTATTTACATAATCGTTCATTCTATTTAATGTTTTTAAGAATGTAGATTTCCCACATCCTGATGGTCCTATAAATGCTGTGATTTTTTTCTCAGCAATATCTAAGTTTATATTTTTTAATGCATGTTTTTCTCCATAATAGAGGTCTAAATTTCTTGCTTCAATTTTATTTGCCATATTTTATCCTACCTTATTCACATCAAATTTTTTAGAAATCCATTTTGCTGTAAAGTTTAAAGCTAATATAATTAATACTAAGATTAATGCAATAACAAATGCTTCTTCATAATTTGCTTTTGCCATTTCTAAGTATAATTGAATTGTTAATGTTCCACCACTTGTAAACAAGTGAGAGAATAATCCTTTTGGTAATACTGATAAGCTTCCTGCAGTAAATAATAATGCTGCTGATTCTGCAATAATTCTACCCATTGCAAGAATCACACCTGTAAGTATTCCCGGTATTGCACTTGGCAATAATACAGTTCTAATCATATACCATTTTGTAGCTCCAATACCTAATGCTGCTTCTCTATAACTTTTAGGAACACTTTGTAAAGCAACTTGTGTATTTCTAGAAATAATTGGTAATATCATAATTGCAAGTGTAAGTGCACCAGTGAGAATTGAGTAGTGCAATTTTAACACACCTCCAAAGAACAACATACCGAAAAGCCCATAAATAATTGATGGAATTCCTGCAAGAACTTCTGTTGTAAATGAGATAATACTTACAAACTTTTTATTTTTAGCATATTCATTAAGATATATTGCTCCACCTATTCCTATAGGGCATGCAATAAGAAGAGTTACTACAATAATATAAACTGTATTAATGATATTTGGTAATATACCAACTGTATCTTTAAGAATACTTGTTGTATTGACGAGGTAACTGAATGAAAAATTTGGTATACCACGATAGCATATATAGCCAATAATAACGACAAGTAATGCTATTGAAATAAAACTACAGAATTGAATAATTCCATAAAGAATTTTATCGCTCAATCTATGTTTCTTTTCATAGATACTATTTTCCATCTTGCTGACCTCCTTTTAAGATAAATGTTAATATTAAGTTAATACATATAATAAATATAAACAGAACTAATCCAATTGTAAATAAAACTTCACGATGTAACCCAGAAGCATAACTCATTTCTGAAACAATGGCTGTTGTTAAGAAACGTACTGAATTGAATGGCAAAGGCATATTAACAGCATTTCCTGCTACTAGCAAGATAGCCATTGCTTCTCCTATTGCACGTCCTACTCCTAGTACAATTGCTGACATAATACCGTTTTTTGCAGCTGGAAGTACAACTTTGAATATTGTTTGCATTTGGCTTGCTCCAAGTGCTAAAGAGCTTTTTCTATAATCGTCTGGTACTGTTGTTAAAGCTGTTTCAGTGATATTAATGAGAGTTGGTAATATCATGATTGCTAAAACAAGTATTGCAGAGATCAGATTTGATCCACCTGTAAATTGGTGTGTTGTTGAATTTTTAAAGATAATTAATTCTAATTGATACATTAGAGGATTAATAATCAATATACCTAATAGACCATATACGACTGATGGTATACCTGCGAGTAATTCAATTGCAGATTTTAATATTTTTTTAACTTTAGGATTTGCTAATTCTGATAAATTAACTGCAGTTAAAATACCAATTGGTACTCCAATACAGATTGCAATGAATACACCAACTATAGATGTTAATATAACATATAATATCCCATAACTTGGTGTTGAGGCAGTTGGTGCCCATACACTACTAAATAGTATTTCTGTAATACCTACTTTAAAAATAGCAGGTGTTCCAGAGATAAACATGTAGGCAGTTATTGATAAAACTGCGACGATTGAAACGACAGCACAGCAAGTAAAAATGATAGATGCTATTTTTTCAACCATTGACTTTGTTTTACTATCGCTTAAAATAGATATCACTTTTCTTTCCATACAATACTCCTTATTCTTGAGGACTGATTAATCCTACTGATTTAATTACTTTTTGTCCTTGTTCACTTTGGATAAAGTCAAATACTTGTTGAACTGATTCTTTTTGTTCTTCAATAGTTCCATTAGTTGCCATTACAAAAGGTCTTTGTAATGAATAGCTTCCATTTTTAATTGTTTCTTCTGTTGCTTCAACATTATCTATTTTTAATGTTTTTACAGAATCATCTACTACATCTAATGAAACATAGCCTATTGCACCAGGAATTGATGCTGCTTTAGCCATAACTGGTCCTGTTTCATTCAATTCATTTGCATATTTGCATTGACCTTCCACTTCTAATATTTCTTCGAATGCTGTTCTTGTACCTGAGCCAGATTCTCTACCAATAACGACTATTGGTTGATCTTTTCCACCTACTTCTTTCCAATTTCTTATTTTACCTTTATAGATATCAATAAGTTGTTGTTTAGATAGGTTATCTACAGTATTATTGTTATCTGTGACAATAACGATTGCATCTATAGCTACAATATTTTCTACAATACCTTGAGATTTTTCTTCTTCATCTAATGAACGAGATGAATTTCCAATATCTGATGTTTTTGTTAAAACAGATTCAATACCTGCACTTGAACCTGTAAATTGTGGTTCTAATTGTAAATCTGGATATGGATCTTGAATAGCTTCTTTAAGAGCATTGACAAGTTTCTCCATAGAAGTTGATCCATTTAATGTTATTTTTTCAATTTCATTTTCTGCATTAGCTGAATTGCTTAATATGGGTAAAGCTAATAAAACAACAAGCATGAAAACTATAACTTTTTTCATATACATCCATCCTTTTATACTAAAATAATCAAACAAAGTTTATATCTTTTCAATGCAATGAAAAAGCAAGGTTATGTATAATATATGTTAAGATTATGTAAATTTCTTAACTTTGCTCATATTTATTTAACATTTCGTTTTCCAAATTTACAAATGAAAACCTCAAGATAACTCTTGAGGTTTAGTACTGCTGATTACTCAGGAGTTACAAGACCTACTTGTTCAATAATGGCTTGACCGTTATCGCTTTCGATGAATTCAAATACTGCTTGTACAGCTTCAGATTGATCTTTGATTTCTCCTTTAGTTGCCATTACGAATGGTCTTTGTAATGTATAACTTCCATCTTTGATTGTTTCTTCTGTAGCTTGAACGCTATCGATATTTATTGCTTTTACAGTGTCATCAATCATATCTAATGAAACATATCCAATTGCACCTGGAGTAGATGATACTTTTGCAATAACAGCTCCAGTTTCATTTAATTCATTTGCATATTTGCATTGATCTTCAATTCCTAAGATTTCTTCAAATGCTCCTCTTGTCCCTGATGCTGCTTCACGTCCAATAACAACGATTTTTTGATCAGCTCCACCAACATCTTTCCAGTTAGTTATTTTTCCTGTGTAAATATCTGATAATTGTTGTTTTGTAAGGTTTTCGATAGTATTGTTTTTATCTACAACCATTGCGATACCATCAATTGCTACAATATTTTCTACAATTCCTTGAGATTTTTCTTCTTCTTTTAATGCTCTTGATGAATTTCCAATCATTGTTTTTCCGCTTGCAACTGCTTCAATACCAGCACTTGAACCTGTAAATTGTGGTTCTAATTGTAAATTAGGATAGACTTCTGTAATCCCTTCTTTTATACCATTAATAAATTTTTCCATTGATGTAGAACCCTCAAGTGTAACTTTTCCACTAACGCTTGAAGTTTGTGAACTGTTGTCAGTTCCTCCACATCCCACTAAACTCATTCCTAAAACCAATGTTAATAATAAAGTTCCAATTTTCTTCATATTCTTATCCTTCCTTTTATTAATCTCTTTTTAAGACATCTCAAGTTTATAATTTTTTTTTAATTGTAAATATCTTAATTATGTATAAAATAGGTTAAGTTTATCTTAATTATTATTATTATGTGTTCAATTAAGTCTCTTTAAACAAAATAAAAAACAATCACCGATTGTTTTTTATTACTTATTCATTTTTTAGAATCTTTACATTCATAGTCCAAGTATGTCTTTTTTAAATTTAGATTTATAACGATGAATAGGAGTATGAGAGGCTATGTATGCCAAGATATCCATTATGAAATATTTTGTTTTTTAATTAGCCACTGCTAACTACAAGTTAAATATACACTATACCTTATATTATGTCAATAAAAATTAGAAATATTTTTAATGTATTTCTTTTTTTAATAAATTTATGTATTTTAGATATGATATCCTAATTTTGATATCATATTTTTAATTTCCTCTTCATCTATGATCTGTGTACTTTGGATGATTGCTTTCTTTTCATCTAAATTCACATGACATGCTAGATAACTTATTTTGTTTATAGCATTTTCTATCTTATTTACACAATTTTGACAATGCATACCTTCAATTTTAAATTCTTTTTGATCCATAATATAAGAAAGATTTTTATGAGTAGAAATTGTTGTTCCTCCACAACAACCACTTTCACCTTTTATATGTTTTAAGCTATTTTTGAATGCATACAAAACAATAATGATTAATATAATAATAATGATAATTGTTGCCATAGGCTTCTCCTTTCTAAAAATAGGAACTACTTACGTAGCTCCTGTTTTTTATATTCTTCAACTAATGTTTTTGAGTGATGACATAATGAACTGCTACCACATCCACTACAGCTTCCTCCACAACTGGACTTTCCTGTTTTCTTATCATGGATAATAGAACGAATAATGAAAATGACTATAATAATAAGAATACATAGAATAATAAATGTTGATAAGTTCATAATGTCCCTCCTTTTATTTCATTGAAAATTCAACTTCTAAAGTTTGATTTTGTTTTGGCTTTCTGATTAATAGATAAATCATTCCAGCAAGAATAATAAATGCAATAATTGTCCAGAAACCGAATATACCATTAATCATTAAGTTTCCAATTTGATAAACCATTAATGCAACAACATATGCAAAGATACATTGATATGAAATAGCAATAATAGTCCATTTTGCGCTATTCATTTCTCTTTTAATTGCACCTATTGCAGCAAAGCAAGGAGCACACAATAAGTTAAAGACAAGGAATGAATAGGCTGATAATGTTGTAAATTGCATTGCAAGTGTACCCCACACTTCAACACCATCTTCTGCGACTTCAGCAAAGCCAAAGATTTGTCCAAATGTTTGTACTACATTTTCTTTTGCAATTAATCCTGTTACAGAAGCTACAGCTCCTTCCCAGAATCCCCAACCAAGTGGAGCAAAGATCCAAGCAAATGTTTGTCCAATAGATGCTAAAATACTATTATTAATATCTTCTACCATTGTAAATGATCCATTTTCAAATCCCCATGCCTGTAAAAACCAAAGAACAATTGAAGATAATAAAATTATTGTACCAGCTTTTTTTATGAAAGACCAACCTCTTTCCCACATACTTCTTAAAACATTCATAATTCTTGGAGCATGATATGCTGGCATTTCCATAACAAATGGTGATGGATCTCCAATAAATAATCTCGTTTTCTTTAATATGATTCCAGAAACAATAATAGCTGCTACACCCACAAAGTAAGCACTTGGTCCTACCCAAGGAGCACCATCAAAGATTGCTCCTGCTATTAATGCAATAATTGGTAATTTTGCACTACATGGAATAAATGTAGTGGTCATGATTGTCATTTTTCTATCTCTATCACTCTCAATTGTACGGCTAGCCATAACACCAGGAACCCCGCATCCAGTACCAATCAACATAGGTATAAACGATTTCCCTGATAAACCAAATTTTCTAAAAATTCTATCCATAATAAATGCAATACGTGCCATATATCCACAATCTTCCAATACAGCCAAGAATGCAAATAAAACTAGCATTTGTGGTACAAATCCTAAAACTGCTCCTACACCTGCTACAATACCATCAAGAATTAATGATTGTAACCAGGATGCACAGTTTACTGATACTAAAAATGCTTCAATTGCTGGTGGGATAATTTCTCCAAATAAAACGTCATTTGTCCAATCAGTAACAAATGTACCAACAGTTGTTACAGATACATAATAAACGATAAACATCACTAATGCAAATATTGGTAATGCTAAAATACGATTTGTAACAAATCTATCAATTTTATCTGATGTCGTTAGTTTATCTCTATTTGCCTTTTTATAACAATCACCAATTACTGAAGAAATAAAACTGTATCTTGCATCTGTAATTAAGCTTTCACTATCATCGTCCATTTCTTCTTCATAAGAAGATATTGCATTTTCATTGATTTTTATATTTAAAGCCTTTATAATTTTTTCATCTCGTTCAAAGAGTTTTACACTATAGAATAATTTACGTTTTGATTGAATATTTTGTGGTAATGATGACGCTAATATATCTAAAATACTATTTAATTTTGAATTATAAATGTTAATGACTTCATAATCATATGTTGCCATACTTTTTACTTTATCCATTAACTCTTTGATACCCTTATTTTTAAGTGCAGAAATTGGTAATACAGGACAACCTAATTTTTTTGATAATTGATTGTAATCAATTTTATCACCATTTTTTTCTATAACATCTAACATATTGATTGCGACAACAACTGGAATTCCTAGTTCTAATAATTGTGTTGTTAAATATAGATTTCTTTCTAGATTTGATCCATCAACAATATTTAAAATAACATCTACATGTTCATTCAATAAGAATTCTCTTGATACAACTTCTTCTAGTGTATATGGAGATAAAGAATAAATACCTGGTAAATCTGTAATTGAAATATCTTTATCTGATTTATATTTTCCTTGTTTCTTTTCTACTGTAACCCCTGGCCAGTTTCCAACAAATTGATTTGCTCCTGTCAAGGCATTGAATAATGTTGTTTTTCCACTGTTAGGATTTCCTGCTAACGCTACTTGTATTTTCATAAGATCCTCCCTCTGTTAGAATAGACTAACTCGTTTCTTTAATTAAATGCTGCTTATTCAACTTCAATCATAGCAGCATCTGCTTTTCTTAATGATAATTCATATCCTCTGACTGTTATTTCAATAGGATCCCCCAATGGAGCTACTTTTCTCACATAGACTTCTACGCCTTTTGTAATTCCCATATCCATAATTCTTCTTTTAGTAGCCCCTTGACCATTTAATTTTTTAACGGTTATTGTACTACCAATTTTGACTTCTTTTAAATTCATTAATACCCCTCCTTTATACCATAATCTTTCTTGCAAGTTCCTCACTAATTGCAATTCTAGATCCTTTGATATTTACAATAACATTTCCATTCATTCTTGTAATTAATGATATAGAAGTTCCAGGGACAAAACCTAAATTTTCTAAATGACGTTTTGTCTCACTATTTCCTCCTACTTTTTTGATAATGTTACTTTCATTTATATTAGCAAATGTTAATGGCATCATTGTCTCCTCCTTCAATTAGATATAGCTAACTCTTGTCGAAAAATATTAGTTAGGTTCTACTAACTGTGTAAATTATATACCTCTACTATATCAATGTCAATATGATATTGATATACTTTTTTATAAAAGCTAATTATTTCACATTATATAACCTCTTATCATCTGTGTATAGAGATTCATGCATGATTGTGAGTATATTTTAAATATAAAAAAGCGAGGGATGTCCTATTGACATCTCCTCGTATCGCTATCCGGCATCCCGAAAT
>DEPZ01000028.1:0-6045 GCA_002359025.1 Erysipelotrichaceae bacterium UBA3379
TAATAGAAAGAGTAGAAAAAAAGAACCGAAATCCGACATTGGATAACGATTCTCTTATACAGTTTTGAAATCGTGGGAAGCCTATTCTTCCCATGATTTTTTAGAATCTAAAACCCCAGAACCCCGAGTTATTTTAGATTACCTATTTAATTTTACTAGAGTTAAGTTCTTCGAAATTATCTCTTTAGATAACCTCTATTTTTTTTGCATCTCTGCTTTAGCAATACTATTTGCTTCATCTACTGGAACTGCTACTTCTACTCCGTTTTCAGTTGTAACTGCTTGTACTGCACAACCAACTAAATCAATTGCACCTAATTCTTCCTTATCGAAATTAGAATCAATTACAATTTCATATCCATCAGTAGCTTTAAATAAAGATTCTGTAGAATAAACTTTATTTTCATCATATACATATTCACCATCAACTGCTTCTGTTTCACCTGGATCCATTACTTCTTTATATCTATAAATACCATTTCCAAATTGATCATATGTTTCAACAGCTTCCCATTTTTCTGTATTAATAGTGATATTATGATCATCAGTAATTCCTAAAACTCGAATATATCCATAACTCTTAACAGAATCATTAGCTAAACGTAGTACTGGATCTTTTTTAAGCTTTGATTCAGCATAGACATCGTTATAAATATTTCCATCTAATGTTCTGTTTTCTCCCTTGAATACAAAATCATAATCATCAGATTCTTTATTGATATCTGTTTCGTCAATCCATACTGCTTGATCATTAGGTCCTACTGGATTATATCCTTCACCAATTGTGAATGTGTTTCTTAAAGAATTAGACTTATCAGATAAATATGCTAAAGTAGCACCTACACCAATAGCTCCAACAAGAGCTAAGCTTGCAACCATAGTTGCTGTTTTTTTCTTGTTCATTATCAATCTCTCCTTTTTAATACTTTCTATGATTTAAGTATAAATATAAAGGGTAACATAATAGTCACATAAAAGTGAATTATCAATTATTTTTTTCTTCTTTTTCAAATATTTCTGGTAAATAATTTAATAAAATCATTAAAAATACTACGCCACATGCTCCTGCTATTCCTAATGGTGTTTTTATAGCTTGGCTAAGTGTTCCTAAAAAAGGAATTGAAAAAAATACTTTTCCTTTGACATTACTATAAGAGATTGGTTCACCATCATTTGTATTGTTCGCATCTCCTTTAGTTGTTATTTCTTGTTTGTTTTCATCTATTTCTTCTACTCTATGTGTGACAAGAGTATCTTGTGAGACATTAAAACTAATAACATCCCCTACTTCTATATCTTCAAAAGGAACTTCTCTTACATAAACTATTGAACCAACAGGTATATTTGGTTCCATACTTCCACTCACAACAGCAAGCATATCATAACCAAATAGTTTTGGTCCAAATAATGCACCAGCTAGAAATAAAAGAATGATAAGTATAATTGCAATTAATATATTACATATTTTTTTTAACATAATAATCTCCTTTTTATAAAATGAAGGAGATCTTTAAGATCTCCTTGTTTTTTATCGATTTAAATCTTCATATATTGTCCAAATTCTGTCAGTATTATTGCGTTCTTTTCTAACACCAGTATTAGCTTCAATATCACCAACAACTGGTTGAACTGATTCATGATAAACAATGATTTCTAATCCAGCTAATGCAGTATTAATCTTACCATCATTAACTAAATTTTTTCCTGTAACTTCAGTAAATAGTGGTTGAGATTTTTCTCCTTTTTTTAGAATATTATTATAATAATAATAACCATTATATTCAGTCCAATATTCACTATTTATCTTAACATCAATATTGAAATCCTTTTTAATTTCTGCTGGAGTAATAGAAACTTTTGCTCTAACTAAAGCAGACCCATTTTCAGCACCATTTTCAATATATGGTTTTTTAATAATTTCTCCGTCTTCTACTACTACAGGTGGTTCATCAATATCAGTATCAACAGTTGCTACAACAAAAGTATTTCTTAAAGAATTTGCTTTATTTTGTTGAATAGCAAATGTAATACCAACAGCTACTGTAATAAGAAGTAATGATAATATTACTATCTTATTTTTTAATTTACTAACTTTATTCATATATCATTACTCCTTTCTATTTGACTGGATTTACTTTAATTTCCCCATCAATTAATTCAAATTTGTTAACTAAAATTCCGTTATCTGAATCATAATCATCAGATTTAACTTCATTAGCATATGTGACTAATACTTTTGTATCTTCTTCATCAATTTTGACTTCAATAGTACTTCCACCAAACAATTGTTTAGCTCCATCATAATAGTCAACAGTACTATAATCAGTTGGTTTAAATCTTAAAGAACTTTCTTCTGTAATTCGATAAGTACCTTTCTTTAAGCCAACTAAATCAGGAATATCTTGAACTGGTACATATGAACCATCCTTTTCTTCCATTTTTACATATCTATAATATGTATCAGTTACATTGCCATTTTCTAATCTATCAATTCTAAAGATAAATATTGGATCTCCATCATTAGGATCTACAGGTTTATTAGTCAAATTAATTAACTCTTTATCAAGAGAAATTGTTCCTCCAATAACGTCAACCTTAAATTTATTTTGATTTCCATAAGATTCACTATGAAAAGTAGTCACATCAGTAATATCTTGTCCATTGTTTTTAACTGTTACGGTAAATACCCCTGTACCAGTTTTGTCAGGTGTATAAACATTAGCTACATCATCAATATCTTTTGGCCCTGATTCTTGTTTATATTCATATGTTAATTTTTTTGTACCTTCAATATTTAAGTTATTGATATCATGACCTTTAATATCTGACCAAGTATTCTCAACTGTAATTCTCTCATCTAATTGACTATTATTTCCTAAGAAGATTTGATCATCATTTAAATCAAGAGTTGGTCTAATGATATGAAGTACTGATGGATTATCTTTTACACTAGCTATAGTTTCAGCATAAATATCTGAATTATTGCTTTCAGTTTTTTTATTTGCTGGACTTACTTCTACTGAAACATAATAATTTTCACAATCTCTTTTTAATTCAGAATTGATATCAATTGTTGGATCCCATGTTCCAGTTGTTTGACCAGCATCAATTGTATAAGTAGCAACTATTTTTTCATTGCCTTCAGAATCTTTTGTTTTAACTGTATATATAATATTAACATATTCATTATTCAATCCATCAATAGTGTAGTTAGTTAATCTTCTATCATCATTTCTAGTATTCTTATAAGTAATGATATGTTTACCATTTTCATCTTCATTTATATTAAGGAAACGTTCAATTTTATTCCAATCACTACCTACATAGATAGCAGCATCTTTGTTATCAAAATCATACAATAATGGAATATCTATTGTATTTACATCTTCTTCTTCATGTTTTGTACCTGTAGAATCTTTAACTGATGCTTCATCATTTGTTAAAATTTGATTTCCACCAATAAATCCATCTTTAGGTTTTACTGTAATTTCAATAACTAATCTTTTACCAGTAAGTTTTCCATTTTGTTCACGAATAAAATCAGATTTATAATCGAAACCACTTACTTTCACTTCTCTTGTTCTGCTATCATATGTAATATATTTTTCATCTATATATTCTCTACTTTCGTCAAAAGTATAATTTCCATTACTATCTTTCCCTGTTACAGTTTCTTTATAAGCAATGACAGAATCAGCTGCGTTTGGAAGAATAAAATTATCAGAAATGACATCAGATACATATGAATTTATATCAAGAGTTGTACCAGAATCTATATCTTCACTAATATCTTCAAAAATCTTCAATAATTCATCACTATTAGTAGCAGCCAAATAATAGTTACCTTCTACACGATTATTTAATCTTCTATAACCATTTCCTTCTATATAACCTGTAGCATTTGGATAATTACTTGAAACACCATGCATATATCCATTAAATTCTTTTGTTGTATCTGTTGGATCAGCATCCTTAAACACTCCCACAGAATAAACTTTTACACCTTTGTCTTTTAAAGTCTTAGAAGAATCTATTGTATCAATAGCAACACTTGAATCAAATGGATCTAAAGTAGTTCCACCAGGTCCACCATCAGTAAACATAATAGTAACTTTATTTCTATTTGAACTATAATCAAATTTGTTATTTGCTATATCAAGTCCAGCTTCTGGATGCGTACCTCCGTTAGCAGAAAGACTAGACACATAACCTTTAAGTCTTTCAACAGTATTTCCATCTACAGTTGTCAAATTACATAAAGCTCTCGCACTAGAACTGTCAGAAAATTTTACAATTGCAATTCTATGTTTTTTATCTTGTTCTGCAATGGAATCATTTTTAGTTTTAGCATCATCTATAAATTTATTTACTGCCTCTTTCAATGCATCCATTTTGGATACAGTTTGTTTACTTTCTTCATAAAATTCATACTTACCGAAATTAGATACTCGTTGATTTTCAACATCCTTACAGATTGTAACTGTTTCTCCGTTGTAAGTATAAGTCATTGTATATCTATAGTCGGGATTCCACCATTCACCCACATTTTTTCTAGAAACTATGACAGGTATATATTCTTCTCCAATTTTCACAAATATTTCTTTATAATAATCATCATACCTAAACAAACTATCCATTCTACCTGTATACTTCTCATATACATTCTTTGTTTCAATAGTCTCTTTCATACTACCAGATACATCTAATACCAAAACAATATCAGAAGGAACTGTAGAAGTTGTCACTTTTCCTGTAGTATATGCTTCCATTCTGATCTTGGCTTGTTGATTTGTATCATCCCACTCAGCTGTTTTTGTTAATGAAATATTTTTATTATCAATTGGTTCATTAATTGTTCCTTCTGCTCTAGTTACATCAGTACTATATACTAATGAGCCAAGCATAACAACAGCTAGAAGACATGTTATTATCTTTTTATACTTTCCTACCTTCATAATTATCCTCCTATCGCATTATATTTATAGTTAGTTCATTGTTTATTTACTGTAACTATTATATGACTGATAAGTCACATAATAGTCACAGATATATTTTATTTAGTCTTTTTAAGACTATTCAGTACCTTTTTTCTTTTTAGATAAGATATATGCAATAATTGCAAGAATAATAACTGCGGCAGCTCCTCCAGCAATATACATCATATTACTGTTAGATGAGTCTTCACCTTTAGCTAAAGGTGTTTCGTTGTCATCAATAGTCGTTGTATCTCCAGTACCGTCTCCTTGAGGTACTTCGTTATCATCAATAGTTGTTGTTCCTGCATCTCCACCAGCACCAGTACCTGTTCCAGCAGTTCCACCTGCTCCAGCGGCACCTCCAGCACCAGTACCTCCACCTTCTGTAATTGTTGTGACTTGGTCTACAACGTTTGTTACAACTTCAGTGATGTATTCTGGTTGAACTTCATCTTCTGGTACGTTATATACAAACTTGATTTCGTTTGTATCATCATTAATAGTTAATTGTTTACGAGAGGCATCTACTGGCCAATCGTTAACTTGTTTTGCATAAACTGTAACTGTAGTTCCTTTATTGGCTAATCCAATGAATGGTGTAGCTACATCTACATCATTTTGATCAACATATCTAACTGTATATTGTGTTCCAGATACAACTGGTACACATTTTGCAACCAATGTTATTTTTTCTTCTACTTTTTCTGGAAATTCTTTACTCCATCCAGTAAATACATATCCATCTTCTATTTTTAATTGATTTTCTGTATATGGATCATATGGAATTTGTTCACCAAATTCTACATCCATAACTTTCTTTGTACTTCCATCACTAAACGTAGCATGAGCACCAGCTCTAAATACAACTTCATAGCTTTTTGCACTCACTGGAGTTAATGTTGGAATCATAAATCCTACCATGAACATAAGAGATAGAATGACTTTAGTTATCTTTGAACATATTTTATTTGCTTTCATGTGCATCCTCCTCTTTCTTCTTTCTAGTTATAATAAGATATACAATACCTACAGCACTTGCTCCTAACATCACTCCAAATGCTCCTAAAGT
>DEPZ01000028.1:6104-14319 GCA_002359025.1 Erysipelotrichaceae bacterium UBA3379
AGTATTAACAATCTTTTCTGGAACTGTTGCTGGTTCATCATCATATTCAACACTGAATGTATATTCTACATGACCACTTGCATCTTGATAAGAGTTATCCATTGTATCTCCATCAGCAGTTAAAGTCATTTCTAATAGAGCAGTTTCTCCTTGTCCTAATGTAGCAACCAAGATATTATCACCTTGTTCACCTTCATCAGTCATACCTACTCTATCTTCACCACCAACTTGTCCATCAAATAAATCTTCTCCATTAATAGTGAAGTTAACATCATAAGCAATACCAGAAGAATCAGTAATTTCATTACCAAATTCATCTACTATCTTAGATGACATATAGAATCTCATTTCTCTATAATCATCATTCTTTAAAGTTAATGATTGTGTTCTTGTTTCACCTGGATACATATTTTTAAATCCATCAAACACTTCATTGTTTTCATTTGCATTAATGAACTTTTCTGCATCCCCATCAAATGTAATCATTGAATCTGCTGCATTTACAGTTGACATAGAAGGAATAATCAAAGAAGCCATTACTAATAAAACACTTAATTTTTTCATCTTACTTTCCTCCTATTCTATAACTTGATTCTTAACCATAATACCATTTTCATCAAACTCAATATCTAATCCCCATTCAGCCAAAATAGCATCCTTAGCTGCATATCCCTGAATAGCATCAACTTCTACATCTATTTGTGCATTTAAATTTGTATAATCATTATTTAAAGCACTACCATCTTGACCAATAAGAATCTTATTCATAAATGCAGTTGTTTGTTCACCAGTCTCTAATGGTAATCTATAATACATATAGACATTTTCATCATTTTCATCATTTTCAATAATCCAGTTTTCTCTATCTGGAAGATCAACGAATATTTTTTGAGAATCCATATCAGGTAACTTTTCACCTTGACGATCTTCCCAATACTTAGTAAGTGTTACTCTTACATAAGCGACACTTTCTTTTTCATTTTTTACATATAGTTCACGATCAATAGAAGAACCTGGAGCCACGTCATCCAATGATACTGTATCACTGTTTAACCTCTTTAAACCACCCTCTGTTTTCCCTTCCATCAACGTGATATCTAAATTCGTAGATGTCATTCTATTATCAGCTTGTGTCTCAGCTCTAAAGAATGCAATAGAACCACCTATGACTGTCATAGACATCAAAGCGATTGCTAAACTTGCTTTTACTACTCTATCTCTTTTCATTTCTATCCGACTCCTATCTTTCAATGTCCATAATTGTATCAATTCTATTTCAAGTATAAAACTTATATGTCACATGTAAGTCACACAAAAAATAAAACAAAAAAAATAAGAAACAGAATTTATGACTATATCTACATATACAATTCTATTTCTTATCTTTTATTTCTACTGCTGAATCAATGAGTTTGATCATTTCTAACGCACTTCTAAATTCTTCTTTTTTCTTTCCATCTAACCAATCTATTGACCCTTGCCAAGTATTGTTTTGTGTATCTCTTATAGTAATGAAAAAATTAAGATTTTTCTTTTTACTCATTATAACCACCCACCTATATTTAGTATAGTTATAAATTGTCACACAACAGTCACATATATTTAATCTTCTAATGCATATATGATTTTCTTAATCAATTCACCGATTGATTGGTATTCATATGCTTGATCTTGATAATAAAGAATTCCCTGCCACTCACTTGCCATTCTTGATTTTACAACAATATCAAAAGTCATCATCTTTCCATGATATTCCAATAATCTTTTGTAACCCATAACCTCTTTTGGTTTATAACAAAACATTGTCATATTTTCTTGTTGTTTAAAGCTTCTATGAGATTGCCAAGCTAAAGGATTACCATTCTTATCAAATATATGATCAAACTTCAAAAACACATCATTCATATCTTCAAAATACAATGGATTTTCTATAGTACTATTATAAGCTCTACCTTTTATTTGATATTCATTTGATTCATCTATACATAAATGAATCATATTAAAAGGTATATCATTTATATATCTTTGCATACTAACGCTCCTTTGCATGAACTTCTTCAATTGCTATATTAATAGAAACATAAGTATGATTTAAAGAATATCTTACTTTTCTTAGCACTCTATCCATTGCGCTTAAAGCGTTTTCATAATTACATGTAGGAAGTAACACTACGTATTGATTCACACTAAACTTAGAAATAACATCACCCATACGAAGACCACAAACCAATGCTTCTTGTATTTTATCCATTGTTCTATCAATCAACTTCTTCTCTTTGTCATCTTTTTGCGAATGTGAAGAAGCCACTGTTATCAAACAAAAATGTGCACACGTCCCCAATCTTCCAATCATTCTTACTTGCATATTATACATTTCTTTAAATGTACCATACTCACATAAGAAAGCTCCCTCGTTTTCCATTCCATCCAAAGAATAATAAATATCTTGAATTGTTGAATCTTCACTATGACTCTCTTTTTTAATCAGTTCATAAATCTCTTCCATATCACTAGAAACCCTTACTCCCAGTGATTTATACAAGAGTTCTACAGTGGATTTATATGTATCCATAGCTTTTTTATATTCTTTTTGATAATACAAAGCTTTAATTAATATCTCATATAAAGATTCTTCTAGTTGATCCATCTCTATAGCTTTATATGCAACCTGTTCCATCTTTGCATATTCATGATACTCTTCTAATAAATTCGCATATTCAATCACTCTATCTATATATAAAGAATGATAATAAGCACTCTTACTTAATATATTATGATCATCAACAATCTCTGTAAGATACTTCCCTGTATATAAATTCATACATTTTTCATAATCATCTAAATTCTTACTTGATTGACTGAGTATATCATTATTAACTTTTTCAAACAATTCAGTATCTATTTCATACTGATATGCTTGATTCATTGAATATGTCCCCTTACCTGTAACTATTAAATCTGATAACCCAAATTCTTTTTTTAGTAGTGATCTTAATCTATAGACAAGATTCTTTAAAGCTCCTACAGGATTATCTACTTCATCATAGTACCATAAAGCATCCATCAATTCACTTGATGGAATTGCTCTTAGGTTATTTGATAACAAATAAGCAAATAATCTTACAAGTTTCTCTGATTTCATACTATCCCCATTAATACTATGATCTAGATAAGTAATGGAAAAAGTATGAAACATTGTCACACGAATCATTTTATCCATCATAAAAGGCTCTCCCCTTCTTTTTACTATTCTGTGTCTATTATAGCACTTTTTTTGTTTTATGCGTATAAAATTATATTTTTCTTGTTTATTTTTTATTTTCCCTATAATATGTTATACTATTCCTATAACAGTTAAGGGGGTTATTATGAAAAATTTGGATAAATATATTATGAAGTATATTTTGATGATTGCTGTTGTTGTGATAGTGATTATGAAAATAGACTTGATTACAAACTGTTTTATAACCATTGTTCACGCATTCTCTAATATTATATTTGCAGCTATGTTAGCCTATGTCATCAATATAGTTATGAGTCGTTTTGAAACACTTTTATCAAAAGTGAAAATACCTTTTATCTATAAACATAGACGTATATGGAGTTTGCTACTTTCATTAATTGTCATTGTACTTGTCATCTACTCTCTCATTAATCTTGTATTACCTGAGTTCTTTAAAGCTATACAGGTCTTATTACAAACATTACCTACATATTTCAATCAGGTACAAGATTTCTTAGAAAATGTTTTTAAAGAAATGCCTAAATTATCTGATTCCATCGCAAATACTTCTATAGATTGGAAAAGCTTTGTGTCAAACATTTTATCAATCGCAAGTTCAGGAGTAGGAAGTTTGTTAGATACAACATTTAATATGGTATCTGTTATTACAGGAAGTTTATTTAATTTCTTATTAATAGGTATATTTGCAATATACTTATTATTAGATAAAGATCGTTTTAAAAGACTTTACCATAGATTAACAAGACTTTATCTTCCTGTAAAAAAACAAAAACAACTAGATAAAGCATTACTTATTATTCATCAATCATTCAGTTCATTCATTGGTGGACAATGTGTAGAAGCAGCAATTCTAGGAACACTATGTGCAACAGGTATGTTTATCTTACAAATGCCTTATGCTTTGATGATAGGAATACTTGTTGGTGTTATCAATATCATTCCTATCATAGGTGCATATATTGGTGGTGCTATTGGTGTATTTATGGTATTCACTGTGAGTCCAATGTTATCAATTGGATTCTTAGTTTTCTTAATTATCCTTCAACAATTCGAAAGTAATGTCATCTATCCTAGAGTTGTAGGAAACTCTGTTGGGTTACCAGGTGTATATGTCTTAGCATCTGTCATGGTGTTTGGTACACTCGCTGGTATACCAGGTATGTTCTTAGGTATTCCTACAGTCGCAAGCATTTATAAACTCTCTCGTATTTATATAAGACATAAAGAAATAGAAAAAGGAATATAACATATAAAGTGGTGAACTTGTTACACCACTTTTTAAGTCAATTCTTTTATGATTTTACATAACAAACTCTTTCTATAATACATTCGGCAATTGTTCATCATAATCCTCTAATATTTTCTTCTTAAATAAATCATTTATGTATAAGAAGAAAAGCATAATATTAATCAATCCAGTATCCTTCTTTTATCATGCACAAATTCTATTTGCTCCTCATAATTTTTATTGACATTTCCATGAACTATGTTATACTTCGGTTAGTCTAAACTAACTATATGGAGGTATTATGTTTAAACACTTATTATCATTACTATGTGTTATACTGTTACTCTTATGTATGAGTACAGTTCTAAGAAAAACAGACATAAAAGAGAAATGTCCATTTCTAAAAAACGTCTATAAATATCATCAATATTATGCATGGCTATTGATTATCTTTTCACTTATTCATGGTATCGTTGCTGGTCAAACGCAAGCAATGATAAGTGGTAAAATTGTGTGGATGATATTACTTATATTAACTCTTTTGGCTTATATGCAAAAACAAATATCATATAAATCATGGAGATTTATACATAGAGTATTATCTATTATTGTATGTGTTGGTATTGTTGTACATATTATCATTGCAATACTTTATTAATGATCTATAGTATTATATTTGAATGAATTTATGATGTATGATAAATAAGTAGTCATATTGCAAAACAAGAAGAGCGGAATCATTCCTCTCTTCTTTTCACTACTAACAATTTATGCATTCTAGTAAAATTCATTAAATAAAATAAAAACCTTGAGAATATCTATTTCCTCAAGGTTAATCTTCAAATGGTCTCCCCGCACGGGATCGAACCGTGGACCCTCTGATTAAGAGTCAGATGCTCTGCCAGCTGAGCTACGGAGAGTTCTTCAACGTTTATATAATACACTAGTTTGAATGAAAAATCAAGATATTTTAAATGGAATAATAAAAGAATATTTGTTATAATATGAATAAAGGTGGTGAAAGTTATGTATAAACAATCTGTTGATGCTATTGAATTGGTTATTATTTCATTAGATGGTGTAATCTATGATCTTAATAAATACAGATATAATTATTGTAAACACTTATGTGAAAATAAAAATATCAAATATTCAAAGTTTGAATTTTATACTCACCTTTCTAGTATGTATGATATGTATAATGATTTTCCTTTAATTCATAAAGCTGATGCTGGTTTATTTAATGCACAAGTAGAACGTGAAATGAAACAATATCTTGATTATAAAGGAATAAAACCTAAAGATGGTTTTATTGAACTTATAGAATATTTACATCAAAAAAATATACAGATTGCCATTGTTTCTACTCATAGAACAAAAGATGCTGTACATTATTTAGAAGTAAATAAGCTTTTCCATAAAGTCCATTATATTATTGGTAGTGATGCTGTGTCACACCCCCTTCCTTCTACACATATATTAGAGATGATTCTTAATAACTTTCATATCCCTGCACAAAATACTCTTGTTCTTTCTTCATTTATGGCTTTAAATAAAGCAGCGAATGAATTAAAGATGAATGTTATTTATTGTGAAGATCTGGTAGAAGCTGGTGATTTAGAAAAAGATTCTTCTTATAAAGTAGCAAGCAGTCTATTTGATGTCTTAAATATATTATTATTTGATAAATATGTTGAAGCAGATTTATATTCACCTATTCTTGGTATGAGTTCACAAATGAATAAAAACGAACTTGATTCAATGCATAATAAGTTAAAAGAAACGTATCAAGATGATGAAGACATTATCAATCTCGTTGATCAAACATACGCATATCATCTTTCACATCTCTCTACAGAACAAACACCTCCACCTCAAGAAACACCTGAAATCACATCTAAGCCACAATCTAAAAAAAGATTTAGTTTTGATGACGATGATGAAATAGAAGAACATACGATTGAACCAGAAATAGAAAAACCATCTGATGTCACAATGAAAACATTAGATGAAAAAGAAGAAGCACAGTTACAGTATCTTCTTCAACAAATCAATAAACAAAACAAATCAGATGAGATTGTCAATTCAATACAAAAAACAGAAGAACATGAATTTGAAGAAGAAACATCTCAAGAAGAATTTATTCCAGAAGAAAAACAATTATCAAGACCACTATCAATCTTGATTAATATTATATATGTATTTGCACTCTCTTTTATTATTACTTTTATAGGTTTAATATTCACTGTTATGTTCTCATATCAATTACAAGATCATACAGGAATATTTGGTGTTATATATAATATATTTGTTGTTTATTATTCTATTATTGAAATGATTTTTAGTTCCATTTTGAATCTTCTCCATTCTATCATTTCATTTATACCAAGCTATCAAGATTATTCTTTAAATAATAGTTTCTTTTCTCCTACTGGTATACAAATTCTCAATATTTTTATCTTTCAATCAATTATTATTGGTATTTTTAAAATTGCATTTTATTCATTAAAAAGGAGAAGTATGTATGACGATAATGAAAGTCATTAAAAAAATTGATAAAGACTTAGCATTTTACATGACTCATTTTTATTCACATCATATTTTAAATGATTTTATGAAATTTGTAAGTTCATGTGGTGACTTTGGATTGAGCTGGTTAATTATTATACTGCTCACAAACTTAATTCCTGCAACAAGAATAATGTCTATAGATATGCTCGTTGCTTTAATTGTTTCTACACTTGTAGGACAAATCTGTATCAAATCACTCGTAAGAAGAAAAAGACCTTGTCATCAATATCCAGAAGTTCAATTGCTTGTACCTGTCCCAACTGATTTATCATTTCCATCAGGACATACAACATCTTCTTTTGCATGTAGTACAGTGATGATGTATTTCTGTCCTATTTTAGGTATTATTGGTTACATATATGCTTTTTTAACTGCTTTATCTAGATTATATCTATTTGTCCATTATTTAAGTGATGTTATTGCAGGTATGATATTAGGAATATCTATAGGATTATTTATATGTATGATTTAAAGACTGATTTCAGTCTTTTTTTAATGAAGTTAATCTCTTCACCCTTGACTTCTTTATTCTTACAATATACAAAGAAAGTGAAACAGTAATTTTATAAAATATGATGAGGAGTCTTTGCTCCTCATTTATATATTCTTTATGTTTAATTTAAAATAACTATCAATTACTGACATAACATTTAAGATCTCATTCAATAATCAAAGTCATCTATAAAAAGATAACAGATATCAAAATTGACAAGAATAGAAAATAATTCACTGCTAATTTCTTTATATTTATCACTTATAATCAAAAAGTAGAAAATGTGGCAAATATAAAAGGTAGAAATATAGTGATATAGTCACTTATTTCTACCTTTATTTGTGATACCTAAATTTCTAGATGTTTAAAGTGAAATTAGATTTTACTTTTGTTCAAAATAAAGTATCAAAAACAACATAAGATAAATAGAGATACTTATTTACTTCTTATTTTGATCTCTACTTTTAAACACAATAGCGATAATACAAATAGCTACAATAGCTTCAATAATAAGCCATGTTTCTACCTGATAAGAATCTCCTGTTTTTATCTGTTTATCAGATGATGTTTTATTTGAATTATTTGTTTTGTGTTTTCTTGTCTGTTTTATCATCTACTGTTATTGTAATGTCTTTTACTTCCTTATTGACAACGATAAATCCAGACTCTGCATTACCTG
>DEPZ01000066.1 GCA_002359025.1 Erysipelotrichaceae bacterium UBA3379
TAGGAGGTCACTTCATATTATCTTTAATGCTATTGTAGAAAATATAAAGATTCTTTTGAACATATAGATAATTGAATTGGCTCAATTTATAGTTGTATTCTATTTAATCATTGGTTGAGTAGAATACAACTCATTTTATATAATACTAAGAATAATTTAAGATCTTTTTTTAAACTTCAATAAAATATAGACTGTTCCAAATAATAGACTTCCATAGGGAATGACTAAAAAGATACCATATACAATAAAATAATAATTTTCTAAAGCATAAGCATAAATACTTTCAAAATATTGAATTTCTTTTATTATTAAAAAGATAAAACAAAGAAAAGGGATTATAAACCTTAATTTATAACAATACTTACAAATTCCATATTGAATAATACATAGAATTAATAACGGTATAATGAGAGTTAAAAATTCAGCTATCAGATTTTGAATAGTCCACAACATAATTTTGCCTCCTTTCATTCTTTATTATGCTTTTCTTTCTATCATCATTATATCATTTCTATTTATAAAAACTTATAAATTATATACTCGCATAATAATTATAACTCCCTTATATAAGCACTACAAAAAAAGACTATCACTAATGTTTTATAACAATAATGATAGTCTCATTGTTTTATTTATCTGTACCAAATAAACGATCTCCTGCATCTCCTAAACCAGGTACAATATATCCTTTTTCATTCAGTTTTTCATCTAATGCTGCAACAATCAAGTCAACATCAGGATGATTTTTTTCTATAACTTCAACACCCTCTGGTGCAGCAACAAGACAAGCCAACTTAATATGTTTCGCTCCTCTTTTTTTAATATTTTCTAATGCTGCAGAAGCACTTCCACCTGTTGCTAGCATTGGATCTACAACAATAACATCTGCTTGATCCAAGCATGATGGAAATTTTGCATAGTATTCTTCTGGTTGTAATGTTTCTTCATTTCTAGCCATACCAATATGTCCTACTTTAGCAGTTGGAATGATTGCTTTAAATCCATCTACTAATCCCAATCCCGCTCTTAAAATAGGAACAAGAATGATAGGTCTTACTAACTCTTTTCCTGTCATTGGACAGATTGGTGTAACGATTTCTATATTTTTAGTAGGTAAACTTTTTGTAACTTCATATGCCATAAGCATAGCAACTTCATCTAAGTTTTGTCTAAATTCTTTTGTTCCTGTATCCTTATTTCTCATAATTGTTAATTTATGATCTATTAAAGGATGATTTAATATTGTTGTTGCCATAAATATACCTCTTTATATCTTATATGTTATTTCTTTATACATAGTCACTTTACTAACTAGTGCTTGTACTCTTGTAAGACATTTCTTTTGAATATCTTGATTATCTTTATTTTTTAAACAGTCTGCAATAATTTTACCAACTTCTATAAATTCTTTTTCTTTAAATCCTTTTGTTGTCATTGCAGGAGTTCCTACTCTTATACCACTTGCAAGAAATGGTTTTTCTTGATCGAATGGAATAGCATTTTTATTAACCGTGATATGAATACTATCTAGCAATTTTTCTGCTTCTTTACCTGTCATTTGACAGCTTTCTTTTACATCTATTAATAATAAATGATTATCTGTTCCATCTGATACTAAGCGAAAACCTTCTTCTTTAAGTGTTTTTTCTAATGCTTTTGCATTTAATATCACTTGTTTTGCATAGTCTTTAAATTCAGGTTGCATCGCTTCATAGAAACATGCCGCTTTAGCAGCAATAATATGCATTAAAGGACCTCCTTGCATACCAGGAAAAACTGCACGATCTATATCTTTAGCTAATTCTTCTTTACACATAATGACACCACCACGAGGTCCTCTTAATGTTTTATGTGTTGTTGTTGTCACAACATCTGCATATGGAAATGGTGATGGGTGTAAACCGGCTGCTACTAATCCTGCAATATGAGCCATATCAACCATAAATAATGCACCATTTTCATGTGCTATATCTGCCATATATTTAAAATCAATAATTCTAGAATAAGCACTTGCTCCAGCAACAACCAACTTAGGTTTTACTGTTTCTACTTTCTTCTTATATTCTTCATAATCAATCATCTCTGTGTCTTTGCTTACACCATAACTATAAAATTCATAATTAATACCAGAATAATTTAGTGGATGTCCATGTGTTAAATGACCTCCATCAGCAAGTGACATACCTAAAACTTTATCTCCATGATTCAATAAAGCAAGATAAACAGCTGTATTTGCTTGTGCTCCTGAATGTGGTTGAACATTTGCATGTTCACATCCAAATATCTTTTTTAATCTTTCAATTGCTAGTGTTTCTACTTCATCAACATACTGACATCCCCCATAGTATCTCTTATTTGGATACCCTTCAGCATATTTATTCGTAAGAACAGAACCTGCTAATTCTAATATTTGATTAGAAACAAAGTTCTCTGATGCAATTAATTCAATATTTTGTCTTTGTCGATCTAATTCCTTTTGTACACTTTCAAATACTTCATAATCCCTTTTCATAAGCTTATTCCTCCTCTAAAGCCATCATTTTAGCAATTCTTTGATCATGTCTACCACCTTCATAATCAGTGTGTAACCATGCATTTAAGATTTCTAAAGCTAATCCTTCTCCAATTACTCTTTGCCCCATAGCAATCATATTTGTATCATTATGTGCTCTTGTTGCTTTAGCACTAAATACATCATGACATAATGCACAACGAATACCTTTTACTTTATTTGCAACAATTGATACACCTATACCAGTACCACAAACAACAACACCCTTATCGCATTCTCCATTCGCTACTGCTTTTGCTGCTTTTGAAGCATAATCAGGATAATCACAGCTTTCTTCACTATATGTTCCAAAATCTACAACTTCATATCCTTGTTTTTTCATATCTTCCATTAATACATTTTTCAAACGTAATCCACCATGATCACATGCTATAGCTATTTTCATTTCAATACCTCCAAAATATCTTCTTTTCTTATTTTTCCTTCTCTTAATATCTTTATATCCTCTTGACTCACATCTACAACTGTACTTGCAACATTATCTGTAGTTTTCCCATCTACAACGATAGAAATTCTTCCATCTAGTTGTCTTAATACTTCTAATGTTGTTGTTGTATTAGGGCGACCAGATAGATTAGCACTTGTGACAAGCATTGGTCCAACACTTTCTAATAATGATAATACATATTCATCATTTGGTATACGTATACCTATTGTCTCTTTTCCATTTGTCATATATGAATCAACTTCTTCTTTTCTTTTAAATATTAAAGTCATCATACCTGGCATATATCGATCAATTATTTTTCTAGCTTGATCAGTTACATAAGCATACTTTTCTATATCTTCTTTAGAAGGTACCATTAATGTGACTGCTTTAGAATAATCTCTATCCTTTGCCTCCATTAACTTATCCAGTGCTTCTTTATCACCAAATTTAACCCCCACGCCAAAAACTGTTTCAGTTGGAAAAGCAACAACTTCTCCATTTGAAATAGCTTGACATACTTCTTCTTTTTTATCTTTTTTCAATACTTTTGTCATATTCATCACCCTTTGCACACATTCTAACACAAATACCTATAAAATTATACACATATCACCTGAAAATAAAGAAATAGGCGATAGATTCTTTATTTCTCTATCACCCAGTATTATTTTTCTTGACTCTTTATAGATTTTATTTCATTCATAAACTTTAGAATAACTTTCCAACACTAACAAAAAATATCATCTGTATATTAATTAACATTTCTAAGATCATATTCAAAATTATTGAGTTAATATTATTAAATTTATGAATAAATATGTTAAAAAGCAAATGCCTGAAATCAATCATTTTGATAAAATGGACATCTTTCTTTTATACATTGTTGATTCATATGAGAAAACTCACATTTCTCATCTGTATCATCCAATATAATACCATACGTTTCTTCAACAAATTTGATAGCTGTTTTTAATGAAAAGTAAGCATTTCTTTTACAACATCTTGGTCCTCCAACTTCAGCTATGTTTCCAAGTGCTAATGAAGTCAGTTTTAAATTATCTTTATAATATTCATTGTCAGATAAGGGAGTTGTCTGATGAATAATAGCCAAAGCCGCGCCAACAGAAGAACTTGATCCACAAATTCCCCACTGTCCACAAGTCGCACCAGGCATTTTCTTTCCTCTTTTTTCTAACTCATCCAAAGCATTAGACAGTTCCAATTCAACTCCTGCATTGTACATCGCTGTTAAAAAAGCAAAACCATCTATAATATGATGAATAGGCCCATGTATAGGTATATTATCTATTTTCATCAATCTTTTCACAATTTTAATTGGATTTCGACTTGTTTCTTTTAAACATATATCTTTTATCATTTGCATATTTCCATCCATAAATTTCACCTCTATCCTTATTGTATATAAACATTCTTAGACATTCAATAAATTCAAAAATAAAAAGATGAAATCTCTAATTCAGGTATGATAATATATCAACCTTGAATATGTTATGATATAAATTTACATTTCATTGGGAAGTCAAGTAAGAAAAAAACCGTACAAAAGTACGGTTATGATGTGTGTTAGTTCGTTTATCTTCTTTTGATTATGAATTTGCTTTTGAAGCTTCTTCTTCTAATTTTTGTTTTTCCATTAATTTAAAGAATGGATAATATAAAACCATATCTAATATAATTAATCCAATAACCATAAATGCTGCTTTAATATCCATACATCCTAATGCAGCTCCTAATGGTGCTGGTGTTGTCCATGGTGTTTCAATAACACCTTTACCTACCCAATTGACTGCCATTAAACCATAAGCAATAATAGAGTTGACAACTGGTACAAATATAAATGGTATCATCATCAATGGGTTTAATACCATTGGTAAACCAAAGATAATTGGTTCATTAATATTGAATATTGCTGGACCTATAGATAATTTACCTAAAGTCTTTAATTCTACTGATTTAGATCTTAATAATAAGAGACATAATCCTAAAGTGGCTCCTCCACCACCTAATGTAATAACATAAGACCAGAATGGTTGAGTAAAGAAATGTACGATAGGTTCACCTGCACTAAATGCAGTAATATTAGCCATTAAATACATTTGCATAAATGGTAATCTAATTGGTTGAGTAATACTTGCACCATGTAAACCAAAGAACCAGAATACTTGTGCAATAATAGTAATTAAACAAATACCAACTAATGAATCTAATCCTGATACTGCAGGTGCTAATATTGTCATAATCATACTTGGCAATAATTGACCACTAAAGTTTTGTACAATTAATGATATTGCATAGAACACAATAACACATACAAATAAAGGAATAATTGCATCAAATGATGATGTAATTGCAGGTGGTACACCTTCAGGCATTTTAAATCTAATGTTCTTTTTAAGTAAGAAACGCATAATTTCTACACAGCCTATAGAACAAATAATTCCTGTAAAAATACCTTTAGCATCCAAGAAAGTCGTTGGAATATAACTTCCTGCTTGAGCTAACATATCAGTTACAGCAGTTCCTTCTTGAATAACACTTGCTGGAACAGCAGACATAGAAGGTGCAGATACAATTAAAAATACAGCAGTAGTAACAATAGAAGCATTCAATGGTGCCATATCATATCTTTTTGCAAGATTATAAGAAATAGCAAAACATACAAATAACCCCATTAATGCCATTGTCATGTTGTAAGGTACTTGTAAGGCTGCTTTATATGTTTGAGCCCAATTATACCAACCCATCAACATGTCAGTAATAATTCCCCAGTTTGGTAATGTATCTGGAGTAAATGGTGGTGTTGAAATAATTAAACAAACCCCACCTAGAATAGACAATGGAATTGCTACAACCATACCATCACGAATAGAAGCTAAATGAATTTGGTTTCCCAATTTATTAGCTATAGGGACTAAGGTACGATTCGCAAGTTCATTAAACTTATCCATAAAGTTCATTTCAATCTCCCCTTTCGTTTAACTATCTTGATTATATTAAAAATCACAAAATTTGACACCATATTTCCATATAATTGAAAACATTTCCAATTTTTGGAAATATATTGATTATTACAATTACAATCATATATAATTGTATAGTTATTTTTTATATTTTTAACAAATTTAATTTAAAATTTGTATTATTTTCTTAAATTATCAATTGACAAAATAAACTTATAATTTATAATAATTGATGTGTGTTAGTGTTATCTTCTTATGATATACAAATTCGTAAGGAGGAAAATTATATGAAATTAATTATTGAAGAATCAGAAAAGAAAATGAGCGAAAGTGCAATGCACATCTTATTAGGAGCTATGATGCAAGATAAGAGAGTTAATATCTCTTTAACAGCAGGTCGTTCTCCTAAAATGCTTTATCAAATGATGATTCCAGAAGTAAAAGATCAAGAAAAGTTTAAAAATATTCATTATTATCTATTTGATGAAGCTCCATACCAAGATAAAAAATATGGTCCTAACTGGGATGAAATGCAAGAACTATTTTTCAAAGATGCACATATTCCAGAAGATCATATTCATACAACAACTATGGAAAACTGGGAAACTTATGATTGGGATATCAGAGAACATGGTGGTTTAGATGTAATGTTAATCGGTTTAGGTTGGGATGGACATTTCTGTAGCAATTGTCCAAGATGTACACCTATGGATAGCTATACTTATCCTATGGATAGAAAAACAAAAAATGCTGCTAATCCAACTTATCCAGCAAGAGAACATCTTCCTATCACATTATCTATGGGACCAAAGAGTTTGATGAGAGTTAAACATCTTGTTATGATTGTAACTGGTAAAGAAAAAGCTGAAATCTTAAAACAAATGTTAGATTCACCAATTTCTGATGAATTACCATCTACTATTTTAAAACTTCACCCTAACTTTACTATTATTTGTGATAAAGATGCTGCTTCTCTATTAGATATGAAAGATTATCCAGAACATAGAATGTAATTATTGATGACTATAAACTATGCATAGTTTATAGTCATTTTTTATATTGACTTTCCAAATTTTGGAAAAATAAAAAATAATATATTTATATTTGATATAATCATGTTATGAGGTGATGATGATGTCAAAGAAGAAAAAACAAAAAATAAAACCTGAAACAAAGATGGATATTATAGAAATAAGAGCAAGAAGATTTTTTGCAATGATTATAGATTGGTATATTACCCATATGATTGTGGTTATACCTATAACATTTTATTTAAGAGATGGTGATTATTTAAAGCCTTATATGTTTGATTTATCACACTATTCTTTTTCTATTGGTTTATTTTTGGGATTATTTGGGATATTTGTAGGTATTTTCTATTATATAGTTATTCCTACATATCTTTGGAAAGGTCAAACAATTGGTAAGAAATTATGCAAAGTAAAAGTTGTTACTGAAGAAAGAGAAGATATCAACTTAGTATGTATGTTGAAAAGAGAACTTATTGGATCAACTCTTTTAGAAGGTGGTATTGTTGTAACAAGTTCTTATATTAGAAAGTTAATTGAATTCTTTGGATTTATGCAAGTTGCTCAAATTCTTCAATATATTGCTTATGGGTTAACACTTATATCTATTGTATATGCTTATTTCAATAAAAAATCACAATCTTTCCATGATAAGATTGCAAAAACAATAGTCATTAAAAATTAATGTTGTGAAATCCCTTTCTTACATGATATAATCATGTCAAATCAAGGAGGGATTTTTATGTTTAATCTCATGATCATACTTTTATCAACAATTAATAGTGAACCTAAAGACTCTAATAATTATAAAATAGCAAAGTTCTTAATAGAAAACATTAGAAATCTAGAAGATTTCTCTATATCTGAACTTGCAAAAGCATGTTATGTTTCTAATTCTAGTGTTTCTCGTTTCTGTAGAGAGATTGGTCTTAATGATTTTAATTCTTTAAAAACCCAAATAGCAAAAATTCCTCTTGAATACCAACATGCACATCATAAATTTGATTTCAAAAGTTTTGATGAACAAAGTTTATCTAAATCATATACTTTATCAGTTATAGATAATTTAAATATGCTTTATTCTAAAGATTTAGACAAACAGATTAAAGAGCTTGTTAGTGATATATATCAATATAAACATGTTGCTGCATTTGGGTATATGCATTCTCAAAATGTTGCCTTAAATATGCAATATGATCTTCAAACAAGTGAGAAAATGATTTTTACAAGAATTAAATTTGCTGATCAAGTAGATTATATATCTCATTCTCATGAAGATACTTTAATTATTATTTTTTCTGATACCGGAACATATTTTAACCGTGTTTTTCCTAGAACAATACCTTTTAAAAATAATAAATCTAAACCTAAGATTGTCATGATAACATCTGCTGATAACCTTAATATTCCTTATGTAGATCAGTATATTTGTTATAAAAGGAGAAAAGATTATTCCAGTCATCCTTATGCATTGACTATGATTGCTGATATGATATGTATAGAATATTCTAACTATATACGACAAAAGAATGTTTAAAAAACCGAGAAATCTCGGTTTTTATTTATTAAACATATTAACAACTGATCTAATCATAGCACCAGTTGCTGCTGTACCATCATTATCAGCAGTTCCTGCAATGTCCAAATGAATCCATTCTACACCTTCATCAACAAATGCTTGTAAGAAGTTTGCAGCAATACTTGCTCCTCCTCCAGGTTTACCCATAGAGTTTTTAAAATCAGCACTGTTTGATTGAAGTTTATTGAAATATTCTTCATCTACTGGTAATCTCCAACCTTTTTCATCACTTGCCTTTAATGATTGTTCAAATTCTTTATAATAACAATCACTATTAGAGAATACTCCTGTATAAACATCTCCTAAAGCAGCAACACATGCTCCTGTTAGAGTTGCAAGGTCAATAATACGCTTTGCTCCTAATTTTTGAGCATATGTTATAGCATCACATAAAATTAAACGCCCTTCAGCATCTGTACTTACAATTTCAACAGTTTTCCCAGATAATGTTGTAATCACATCTTGTGGCTTGTATGCTTGATCACTAACTAAGTTTTCTGTTGTTGGAATAATTCCATAAACATTTGCCTTCGCTTGTGTAGAAGCAAGTATTTCCATAATACCTAAAACATCTGCACCTCCACACATATCATACTTCATACCATAACTATTTGGCTTAATATTATATCCACCAGAATCAAATGTTAAACCTTTTCCTATAACGGCAGTATATGGTTCATCTCCATTATTTGTATATTTTAAACAAATCATATACGCTGGAATATGACTTCCTTGATTAACAGAAAGTATACCTCCTGCTTTCATTTCAATTAAATCATTCTTATCTAAAATTGTACATTCCATACCATATATATCAGCTAAATGACTTGCTATTTCTACCATTTTACCAGGTGTCATTATATTAGATGGTGTATCTGCATATTCTCTTGCATGATTGATACCTTTGGCATAAGCTTCACCTATTAAAATATCTTGTGACAAATCTTCTCCAGAAGCCATAATATCTACATTATAAATTTCTTTTGAATCATGTCCTATCACTCTTTCTTTATAAGATGTTAATAGGTATGTTTCTACAAATAAACGTGTTGCTTGATGAACATCAATTGTATCACATCTTGCTCCTTTTGCTACAAATGCAGCTTCACTTTCAATAAATTTTGATACTGTTTCAAAAGCTTTTCTCATTTTAGCAGTTGTCATATCTGCTTTTTTTCCCATACCAATAAAAATGATTTGATCAAAATCATATTTTCCTAAAGTATACACTGGTGTCACTTTACCAAAACTCTTATTTACAATCTTTTCTAAATCAAATCCAATTCTTTCACTAACTTTTGTACAAATTTTTTTATCCTCATAAATAGGATAAATCATATTCTGATGACTTTCATAAATATAATTATATTCAGTTTGTTTCATCATTCACCCTCCTTATACCTATTATCATATCACTAATACTTGAAAATATATAGTCAAATACTTTATCTTTTCATGTGTAAAATAATTCTTTTCTATAAAGAAATGTACTTATTAAAAAAGTCATTTTTATTTTTATACATTTTTATGTTATGATATGTAAAGAAAGGTAGGTAATAAGAAATGAAGAAAAAAACTCTTGCGAGTATGGCTTTGTTATCAGGAATTATTGTTGGTTTTACAAGTATTACTGCTATTGATATAGCATGTAGAAAAAGACCAGCAAAGAAAACTGATAAACCAATGCACCCTATATTAGAAAAAAATATTGAGTGGTTAAAACAACAAGACTTTGAAGACTTAGAAATTACTTCTCATGATGGTTTAAAATTAAGAGCGAAGTTTTTAAAAGCAGATCATGATACAGATAAAGTATTAATTGCTATTCATGGATATCGTAGTTATAACTTCAAAGAATATGCTTATTATATTAAATTCTATCATGATTTAGGTTTCCATATTCTATTACCTAATAATAGAGCTCATGGAGATAGTGAAGGAAAATATATTGGTTTTGGATGGTTAGATAGACTTGATTGTATAAGATGGATTGATAAAATCAAAGATTATTTTCATAAAGACTTGCAAATTGTATTACATGGTATCTCTATGGGAAGTGCAACTGTCTTAATGGCAAGTGGGGAAGAATTACCTGATGATGTGAAATGTATTATTTCAGATTGTGGTTTTACAAGCGTTTTAGAACAATTCTCTTTTAATCTTCATCGTCATCATATTCCTAGTCAACTCATACTTCCATCAGCAACTCTATTAAGTAAAAAAAGAGTAGGATATAGTTTTAAAGAAGCTTCAACAATTAATCAAGTAAAGAAGTCTAAAACTCCTACATTATTTATACATGGTGATCAAGATACCTATGTTCCTACATATATGGTTTATGATTTATATAATGCATGTAGTGCTCCTAAGGATTTATTAATTGTAGAAGGTGCAAAACATGCTCAAAGTTATCTTGTAAATCAAGAATTATGTGAAAAGACAATTGTTGAATTTATGTCACAATATGTAAAATAATACTTTTAAAAAGGTCATTAAGTTAAGATGATGTAATTTTACCAGGAGATAATATCAATATGATATTAACTTCTGGTTTTTTTGTGGTATTATAAAATATCGTGAACTTAGAGGTTCACTCTAAAATATTAGGAGGTCTCCCCTCTAAAATATCGTGAGGATGTATTACATCCTCATTTTTGATACAATTTTATTGTCTAGTTCTAGTTATATGGAATAATAAATTTTGAGTGAGCAAGAAACAGAATCTTATATTCCCGAAATAAATATGAAACATATTCTTCAATAGAGCATAAAGACAAAATCAAACGTACAGGCAAGCCAAGAGGAAGTTACAATAAAACTAAAAAATAATACATATAGATAAAGAGGAGGAAATCTAGAACTAGACATCATCATATACATCCTCCAAAAGCGACAGATATTTTAAAGGGAATTCCGATTTGCAATCAGAATTCCCCTCAATATTTTAGAGCAATTTTTGTAAAAGCGCTCAATTATTTAGAGCACCTTTAAAGTTATCCTTTTTCAAACATCCTTTTATATCTCATTATTGAATTGCTCCCTCAAAAGGGAGAGGCGAGACAAATTTCGATATAGAAATCTCCCTCTTCTATAAATGAGAGAAATTTAATATATATTCATACTTTATTAAGAAAAATGATATATTTATGATACTTTTCATCTAGAGAGAATGTTATCTGTAATGTTTATTTCACTTCATAGATTTCTGAAATAGACACCATATATATTATACATCATTATTTGATTGTTTATAAGACTTTAAATACACTAATTATGTGAGATAATTGTATTATAGAAGGAAAGATGTGTTTGAAAATGTGTGCCTTGAAAGATACTTTTCATGAGATTTATTTTATTAGGAGGAATTGAAAATGAAAAGAATTATTTCTTATTTATTAGTTAGTACATTAATGTTTTATTCTGTTTGTTTTTGTACCCTAACTCAAGAAAAAGCATTAGAAAAAAAAGATGAATACATTACTCATGAAAACTTAAGCAAAAAACAACAGGCATATTATTACAGGATTATAATTATGCATATATTACTACTTGAGACGGAGATGGAAACATTAATAAAATAGACTATCATGTACAATTAAAGAATCCTTTATGAAAAAATTCAAAAAGATAATTGCTTATCTCCTTCTTGTACTCATTGTAGTAAGTTGCATTCCAAATCTAACACATCAAGAAAAATACTTCCAAATACACAAGACTAATGAGAATGAGTTGTCTTATCAATTTGAAGCATATGGATTAGAACAGTTAAATTTAAAACTTGTAGAGTATGATAAGACTGAAAGAATAGATGTAATTCCATTAGGCCAAATTGTTTACAATAAAACAGTATATGACAAAGGAAGGATTGATTTAAATTATGTCTTATCTAAATATAATAATAAGGTAATCAAACTTAATCTAAATTCCAAATATTTTAAGAATTATGGAGATACAAAAATAATGGATTTAGAGATTGATTTATCCTTATATACTAAAAAAGTTCTAATTTCACAACTCCAACTAAAAAAATCAAAAGAAGATATTCAATTGATAGAATTTTTAAAAACAGATAACTCTAAAGAAAAATATTGCATTGAAATGGATATTAGCCTTCTACAATAATACTTTTGCTTCATAACATCCATTTTAATAAATTATTAATGGAAAAGAATAGTAGCATAGATTCATAATGAGTTTATGCTACTATCTTTTACATATCTCTAAATTTTAGCGGAGTTTACTAAAATTTAGAGGTCCCATTTTTCATGTGTTCCTCTACATCATTAGTTTATTAACTTAATGACATTGGTCATTAGACCTTTTCTTTTTTATATATAATGCGTCCATCTTTTATTGTATATAAGACTTCTATATCTTGAATAGATTTTGAAGTTAAGGGATTATCGCTTAAAATAATCATATCTGCCTTTTTACCTACTTTTAAACTTCCTTTTTCATGTTCTTCATGATATTGATATGCAGCATTAATCGTTATTGCTTTTAAAGCATCTATTGCTTGAATACATTCTTCTTTTCCTAGTATATCATTTGATAATGTTTTTCTATTCATTGCTATAGAGACTGTTTCTAACATATGCGGTTCTAAAACTGGAGAATCTTGATGTAATGTAAAAAGTAAATGATGTTTTAAGCTTGTATGAAGAGGACTAATTGTTTGAGCTCTTTGTATCCCCATATTTTCTTTATGAATATCACCAAAGTAATGAACATGATCTACAAAATAAGAAGCAATCATATTTAAATTCTTAGCTTTAATAATTTGATTTTCTCTCATCATTTGAGCATGAACAATGACTGGTCTTATATCTTGTTGATGCACTTTCTCATAGATATTAATATAATGTTCTATAGCTTGATCACCATTACAATGAGCTATGACTTGTTTATTTTCTTTAATAGCTCTTTTTAAATTATTTTCTATTTGTTGATCTGTGAGTGTTGGATAGCCAGATGTTCCATCTGTATATGGATCTATTGTCCAAGCTGTTTTATTTTGAGGAGAACCATCTAAAAACATCTTATATCCACCAACTTTAAAATGATGTTTATAATCTTGATAGTCTTTAAACTGTTCTATAAATTGATGTGCTTGAAATCCAGGATATCCAACAACATCTAAATATAATACATTATTATCTATTAACTTTTGATAAATATCTGTGAGTTCATCCATAATCATACCATCTTGAGCTGTTGTAATACCGTAGCTTGCATAGATATATTGAGCTTTTTGATACGCTTTTAATAACTCATCTAATGTTGGCATTGGTAATTTTAAAGCATTTGCAGTAAAAGCATTTTCTTCTAATAATCCCTGATCGTAGTCTATATATCCACCTTCTACTTTTGTATCTTTTGTTATATGAAGATATTCTAAGACTTTTGTATTGACAATCGCCATATGCCCAGTTTGATGTTGAATAACAATCATAGAATCTATATTTAAATCATCTAGTTCTTGTCTTGTAATATGTCTTTTTTCTTTAAGCATGTGTTGATCATATTGAGAACAAACGATATAAGATTGGTCTTTATGTTTGGTGATTTTATCTAATATATCCTGTATACTTTTACATTCTTTTAATGAAACTTGTAACAATGAAGAAGCATATCCACTTATATGGCTATGGGCATCTATAAAACCAGGCATTAATGTTTTTCCTTTTAAATCTATAACTTTCATTCCTTGATAGTCTATATCTTCTAAATTACCTATTTCTACTATTCTACCATCTTCTTCTACTAATGCATTCCCTGTTACATCTTCTAAAGTTATAATATTTCCATTGATATATATTGATTTCATATCTTTATCCTCCTACTTCTATTATGAACCTATGAGAATAACCAATCAAACAAAAAAGATCTTTTCTCTATTTCTTTTGTAGAAGAACAATAATTAACCTTTAACTCTCCTTCTAAAGTCTTGCCTTTTCCTTTTCCTAATACAATTGTATAAACACCTTGTTTATACAGTGCATTATAGTCTTCTTGATGATCAGCAAGAACTTGATGTTTATTTGTAACTCCTTGAGACCATTCTTTATAATCTTTTAATAATTGTGATTTTATCTCATACATTTCATGAATATCCTCTTGTGTATGAGAGTTAGATATAATTTTATATTTTGGTTCATTACTTTTTGCTTGTACACCGACACTTAGCATCATCACTAATATAATAACAACGACTTTCTTCATATGTATCACCCCAATAGAAGTATGAACAACATATAAAGATTTATACAAAAATAGGTGATAGATTTGATTTATATTCTATCACCCTTGTTCTTTAATGAATAAAACTTACAAATATCTCAATTTTATTCTTTATTTATACTTTCAATCCATGAAATCACATCATCTTTTGCATCTTGTACTTATATACCGCATAGAAAAGAATAATTGTTTTATTAAAAAACATATTCCTCTAACTGTTTAACATGTTATACGTTATTTTTATTAAAATCTACCATATTTCTTTTTCTTTCATTCTAAAAAATCCAATATCAGCCAAATCATTTTCAATACCATTAGACACAGTCATATGAAGAATCTTTTTATTATTACACTATTGCAAAAATATGCCTTCAACATGAAATATAAAAATGCCAAAAACATTAACAACAATTTTAATAACATTCATAACTAACGACAAATACACAATTATCTGTTTTTTTACCTAACAAACACATCCTATGCTAAATTATATACCCTAAAGCTGAAAACAAGACAAAGTTATTAGCATTAACTTTCTATAAATTTAATTTACATTTTTCTTTTCATCATTACTGTATCATATCTATAACAAATAATTTTCATGCATATAAGGTATAATTATAAAATATTAGTCTATAAATATGATTTGTATGAGATTCATACCAATAATAGTTAAAACATGTTAAAATATTTTATAAAGGAAGTGTTAATATGTTACTTACAATTCAACAACAAATTATAGAAATTAAACAACCCATGAGCCTAGAAGAAATTGTTAAAAAATATTTTTCTGATCAACAAATTTATGCAGGTATCGTTAATGGTAAATTATATGAACTCAGTCATCTTATTGAAGAAGATGTTTCTATTGAATGGATTAATGAACAAAGTATCATTGGTAAGCAAATCTATGAAAGAACACTTACATTTGTCTTTATTGTTGCGACAAAACAGTTATTTAAAGATGCAATGATTCATGTTGAATTTACATTTCAAGATGGACTGTACTGTTCTATTCAAAAAAGAGATAGTCTTACACCTCAAGATGTTGACAAAATTAAGCAACACATGTTAGAGCTTATTCAAGCAAAGTCAAAAATCACTCGTCATATTATGCATAAAAACCAAGCTATTGAGTTTTTTAAACAAAATCAGCTTGAAGATAAAGCTGATTTATTAAAATATCGTTCAAAAGACTCATGTAGTATTTATGAAATGGAAGGCATTTATGATTATTTTTATGGTTTTATGCTTCCTGATGCTTCCTATCTTAAACAAATTTCTTTACAATTCTTTGCGCCAGGATTACGTTTAGGACGTTATGATGTGACTTTTCAACATTATAAACTTTTCCAAATCATGAAAGAATATGAAGATTGGGGAGAATTAATAGATGTTCCTACTGTTGCAAAGATGAATGAAAAGATTATTAATGGTGGAATCAAAGAGCTCATGTTGATGTCTGAAGCTATGATTGAAAAGAAATTAGCTGAACTAGCAACATATATTGTCAAAGATAAAAAACATCTTAAAATGATTTTGATTTCAGGTCCTAGTTCTGCAGGTAAAACAACTTTTTCTAAACGTTTAGGTATTCATTTAAAGATACTAGGTATGAGTCCTTTAACAATTTCTATGGATGATTTTTATTTAAATCGTACTCAAACACCTAAACTTCCTGATGGTAGTTATGATTTTGAAAATATTGAAGCTGTAGATTTAAAGTTTTTTAATGAGACTATGCTTCAACTTATTCATCATAAACCTGTCTATTTACCACACTATAATTTTCAAACTGGATTAAGAGAATTTGATGTGCATCCTACTCTATTATCAGAACATCAAATCATGATTATTGAAGGTATTCATGGATTAAATCCGCGTACTTCTTACTATATTCCTGAAGAAGCCAAAATGAAAATATATATCAATGCTTTAACTCATTTAAATTATGATAGCCACAATCGTATACCAACATCGGATTATCGCCTGATTCGTCGTATTGTCCGTGATTATCAATTTAGAAATGCTGATGCTAAGGAAACCATACGCCGATGGAAAAATGTAAAACAAGGAGAAGATCAATATATCTATCCTTATCAAGAAGAAGCTGATGCTATTTTTAATACTTCTATGGTCTATGAACTGGCTGTATTAAAACCTATTGCTCAACAATTACTATTACAAGTTCATCCTGAAGATAAAGAATATATTGTAGCTAATCGTCTAAATAAACTTTTAGATTACTTTGTCTCAGCGCAAGTAGATATACCTCAAGTTTCTATTCTATCTGAGTTTGTTGGAAATTCTATTTTTGAATAATAGTTAAAATGTCAGTATGAGATTATACCGACATTTTTCTATAGAGAAGTTGATTGTTCCATAAAAAAAGCTCAAACATAGGTTTAAGCTTCTCTCATATTTTTTAATGTCTTTTTAAAATTAATAATGAATAAAATAATAGTTGTAGCAATTGCAATACTATCAGCAATAGGTTCTGCAATAAATACTGCTAAAATATTATCTTCTAATATCATAGGCATAATATAGATTAAAGGAATTAATACAAGTATCTTTCTAAAGATTGCTAGAAAAGCACTGATTTTTGAATTACCTAAAGATATAAATCCTTGTTGGCAAGAAACTTGTACACCCATTAATAAGATAGCTGCCATATATATTCTAAGTGCCCATTCTGTCATTGAAGCTAGTTCTGAATCATTTGTAAATATAGCTACAAAGATTTGTGGGGCAAGTTCAATAAGTCTCCATAATGCAAATGAATAGATAAAGCAACAAATTGTTTGTAATTTGAATGCTTCTTTTACTCTATCTGCATTTTTAGCACCATAGTTATAACTAATAATAGGTTGTCCACCTTGAGTCAATCCCATAAGTGGTAACATAGCAAATTGCATAACACTAGATAAAATTGTCATAGCTCCTACAGCTATATCTCCACCATATTTTAATAATGATGAGTTAAAACATAATACCAATACACTTTCTGTTGCTTGCATAGCAAATGGAGCAATACCTAGTGCTAAACAAGGTAATAAAATATGAAAATCTATCTTTAAATATTTTTTCTTTATTTTTAAGATTGTATTTTTACCAGATAAGAAACGTAATGCCCATACTGCACTTATTGCCTGAGAAATAATTGTAGCTAAAGCTGCCCCTTCTACACCCATATTCAATCCAAAAATAAATATTGGATCTAATACAATATTAGTAACTGCTCCAATGATAACAGTTAACATACTAATCTTTGAAAAACCTTGTGCAGATATAAATGAATTCATACCTAAAGTCACTTGCACAAATATTGTTCCAATAGCATAAATAGTCATATAGTCTAATGCATAATCAATTGTATTAGAACTTGCTCCAAACAAGTATAGTAACGGTTCTTTAAAAATCAAGACAATAAATGTTAATACTACAGAAATAATAATTAATGCACTTAAACAATTGCCCATTATCGAGCAGTTTCATTATCTTTTTTCCCCATAAATATACTTGCTCTAGGAGCACCACCCATACCTACTAAATAAGCAAAAGCAGATATAATCATAATAATAGGGAAACATACCCCTACTCCAGTTAATGCTGCTGAACCAATTTCAGGAATATGACCAATATACATTCTATCAATCATATTATATAAAGCATTAACAACTTGTGATGTAATTGCTGGTACAGCTAATATAAATAAAAGGTGCTTTATAGGTTCTTTTCCTAAATCTACTTCTTTAGACATCTTTAGTTTCATTTTTAAGACCCCTTTCTATTGAACGTTGTATAAATCTTTGTTTAATAAGATTAAGCGTTCTTTGCATTGTTTCAATATCTTCTTTAGATATACCATCTAATATATCTTGATTAAGATTATATTTAATCTTTTTAATCTTTTTAATCACAGGTTCTACCTGAGATGTTAATTGAAGATGTTGTATTCTTTTATCTTTTTTATCACTATAACTGGTTATATACCCTTTTTTGATTAGAGAATCTATACTCCTACTAACTAACCCTTTAGAAACCCCTAATGTTACGCATAACTGTGAACTTGTATCAATAGAAGGATTGTTATATAGGAAAATCATAATATTCATTTCATTAGGTGAAAAGTTTTCATCTTGAAATTCTCTATTAAATTCTTCTATATAAACCTTTCTAACTTGAGCATATAGTTCTAGCATATTCTCTACACTTGTCATGTTATCACCTCTTAGTTTACTTGTAAACTATATAGATAATACACCTTTTCAATTGATATTTCAAGATAGATTTTTTTGATTATTTTATATAATAAGCAGAAAAGAAAATATGTAAGCGCATTATAAAAACAGTCCTATGAAGACTGCTTTATTCAAGATAAGTTTTCTTTAAAAAACTTATCTAATTCATTTCCTAATTTAACTGGATTATCAATATTAACTTCATGTCCTGCATCAGGAATGAGTATTGTTTTAGCATTCGGTATTAATTTTTCTAGTTGTAAAGAAGCAGATTTATTAGCCTTATCTTTTTTGCCACATACGACCAATACTGGACAGTTTATATCTTTCAAATCATATGAAAAATTCAATTCCATCATAGATTGACAAAGGCTAATAAAATCTAATTTTTGAAATCCCATTTTTGAAAACATGGAGTTAGGCATAATGTGAAATAATATATTCTGTAATTTTAATAACTTTTTAGGCATGATATATTGTGTTCCAATAAGAACTAAAGAATGTATTTTCTCTGAATGTTCAATACTGTATTGCAAAGCAAGAATGCCACCTAAAGATAGCCCACATAAACATAAAGGTTCATGAAATTGTTCACAATATTTTTCTAATGCTTTATATAAAGTATCATAAAAAGGCTTTTCATTATGAAGCCAATCAACTAAATTTGGACACAGTATATCCTTTCCATTATTCAAAATATGTATTGTCTCGTTCCAACTAGATGCTGTTTGTCCCAATCCATGAAGAAAGATATATTTCATTTTTTAACTCCTCTATTTTAATAATGTATATATATATTATATCATTACCATATATACTCAACAATAGATATGAAGTTTTGATACTAGATATGTTATAAAAAATCTGTCAAATAAATATCTTCATAGAGCTGATTATACTTTCAAAGTAAACATATATTCCTCTGATTCTACTTTTGATTCCTATACTTTCTTTATTCATTTTTATATAATAAGCATAGGAGGTATGTTTATGGAACTTAAAAAAATAGGAGCATTTATCGCAAAATGTAGAAAAGAAAAGAATATGACACAGAAAGAATTAGCAGAACTTATAGGTGTGAGTGATAAATCTATATCAAAATGGGAAAGAGGAATTAATCTCCCTGATAGTTCTTTAATTATTCCTCTATGTAATTGTCTTGAAATAGAGGTACAAGAATTACTATTAGGTGAATACTGTAATAAAAATAACTTATTACATGAATCTAATGAATTAATTATTGATCTAATGAAAGATAAAACAAATATTCAAGATGCATTTATGACATATAAATTTATTCTTTTTTTCATAGTCATACTACCTATATTTATATATGTTATTTCTTATCTTTATCCATACTTACAAACACTTATTGGTATGATTGTATGGTTTATGCCATTTACTTTCATATTTGGTCTGATTAAAATGATTGAAAAAATTATTTCTCATCAAACCTATTTTAGTTATTTTATTCTTACTTCAATGAGTTTATTTGTCATCTTCTTTTATTTCCATATATTAATAACTTTTTAAAAATAAGCAAGCCATTTGAGCTTGCTTATTTGTATTCTTCATCTACTTCAGTATATGTTAAATCTTCAAATGTTTCTCTTCTCATAATAAGACGAGATTTGCCCTGATATGTAAAAACAACAGCTGGTCTAGGTATTTGATTGTAGTGGGAAGACATTGTGAAATGATAAGCACCTGTAGAGAATTGTGCAAAGATATCTCCTGGTTCAGGATGAGGCACCATAACTTCTTTAACAACAATATCTGCTGATTCACATATTTTCCCAGCAACAGTTACTTTTGTATCAGGAGTTTCACTTGCCTTATTAACAATCAGTCCTTCATAATCTGCATCATATAATGCAGTTCTTATGTTATCAGCCATACCACCATCTATACTCATGTATGTTCGCACATGAGGTATTTCTTTAATTGCTCCTACTGTATAAAGTGTAATACCTGCATTACCTACAACATAGCGTCCTGGTTCTACTAAAACCATAGGCATTTTCCATCCTCTTTTATCATAACCTTCTTTAATAGTTTTCATAATTTCATAAGTAATTGTTTCAAAGTCTAAAGGTTCATCGTTTTGAGTATATGCTATACCATATCCACCACCAGCATTAATTTTTGTAACCATAACACCTAATTTATCATAGATTTCATAAGCAAACTTCACAAATCTTTTCATAGCATGAATATAAGCATAGAGATCAAATACTTGTGAGCCTATATGACAATGTATCCCTTCAAATTCAATATGTGTACTATCAACAATTTGTTGAATAGCTTTTAAATAAATACCATTTCTTGCACTAAATCCAAACTTAGTATCTTTATGACCAGTTTGTATGTAACCATGTCCCCCAGCTTTAATTTCTGGTACCACTCTTACAGTTGCATAGACTGTCTTATTATATGTAGAAGCTATTGCTTCTACTAATTCTATTTCATAGAAGTTATCAATAACAAAATGATCTACATCATTTTTTATTGCAAATTCTATTTCACTTGGTAATTTATTATTACCATGGAAATATATCTTATGAGGATCAAAACCTGCTTTTAATGCTATTGATATTTCACCTGCACTTACACAATCTATTCCTATTCCATATTCACTTGCAAGTTTATATATAGCTAAACAACTAAAAGATTTAGAAGCAAATAATGGTAAAACATTATCATACTTATCTAAAAACTTTGTTTTTAATTCATTCATTTGATGACGTATATGTCCTTCACTCATAACATAGAGTGGTGTTCCATATTTCTTTACTAATTCCATAGCATCAATGTCATCTATGTACAAACTATTATCTTTTACCTGTGCAAATTGTGTTTGTAATACCATACTATACCCCTTTAATTAATATAAATTCTTTAGTGTAAATAATCCATTTTCCTTATCTATAATAGCTTCACAAGCAGAAATAGCTCCTTGTACAAAAACTTCTTTAGATAATGCAGTATGTTTGACTTCAATAATTTCATCATGTCCTGCAAAGATGACTGAATGTTCCCCAAATATTGTACCAGCTCTTATTGATTGAATACCAACTTCATTTTTTTCTCTTTTATGATGAACTTGTGTTCTATCATATACTGGTTTGACTTCTTGAATATCTTCTTGTATAACATCATATAATAGTTTAGCTGTTCCACTAGGAGCATCTATTTTTTGATTATGATGTTTTTCGATAATTTCTATATCATAATTATTGTTATAGAATTCTTTTGCTACTTCTTTAACAATCTTTGTCAACATAGAAATACCAAATGAAGTATTATATGATTGAAAGATTGGTATTTGTGAAGAAGCTTCTTCTATCTTTAATAATTGTTGTTCATTAAATCCTGTTGTTGCGATGACTAATGCAGTATGGTGTGATACACCATATCTTAATATTTCATCTAAATTATTTGGATGAGAGAAATCAATAATTGCATCTACTTGTTCTTGACATTCATTTAATGATTGATACATATGTTCAGGAATTGTTTCATCAAAGACTGGTGAAACAACTCCTACTAAATTCATCTTTTCATTATTCCTTATGGCATGAGCAACTTTCTTTCCCATGAGTCCATATCCATATACTAATACATTCATCTTAATAACCCTTTTCTTCAAATTCTTTCATAGCTTTAAATAATAAATCTTTATTTTCTTGTGTTGTTTTAATGAGTGGTCTTCTTACAGCTTCACCACATACTCCTAAATGAGCCAATGCTGCTTTAGGCATAATTGGATTGACATCTATAAATAAATACTTACTTACATCATTCAAATCATATGCCATTTGTCTTGCAAGTTCCATGTCTCCTTTTAAGATAGCTTGTGTAAATTTTTCTGTTTCTCTAGGATAGATATTTGATAATACAGAAATAACTCCTTTACCTCCAGCAGCCATAAATGGAAGTATGTTATCGTCACAACCACTATACATATCAAAATCTAAATCTTTTGTATGTGTTAAAACATCCATTGCATATGCAATATTATCAGTTGCATCTTTCATAGCCTTAATATTTTTATGTTTTGCTAATTCTACAACAGTATCAACACTAATATTCATACCTGTTCTTCCTGGTACATTATAAATAATCATAGGTATATCTACTCTATCAGCAATATAAGTATAATGATCAATTAAACCTCTTTGACTTGTTTTATTGTAGTATGGAGTAACGACTAATATCGCATCTGCTCCTACTTCCTTAGCAAACTTAGCTTTCTTTAATGCTGTTTCAGTATCATTAGATCCTGCCCCTGCAATTACTTTAACACCAGTTCCTTTTGCTAATTCTAATGTGATTTTTGTAAGTTCAAATTCTTCATCAATATGAATAGTTGGTGTTTCTCCTGTTGTTCCATTAACTAATAAAGCTTGGACTCCACCATCAATCATACGTTGAACTTGTCTTTTAAATCCTTCATAATCAATACTTCCATCATCCAACATTGGTAATACAAGTGCCACAGCACTTCCTTCAAAAATCGGTTCCATAATAATCCTCCTATAATTTATATATCACTTTCATTTTATGAACAATATCTTTTATATAGACCGTATCTACCTATAAAAAAATTGCAATGGTCCCATTGCAATAATAAAAAATAGTCTTATTAACGCAATAGCACACCACTTTATTTCAAAGTGACAGTGGCATAGATATTCTCTATACCCCCAGCTTATAATTACATGCAAATAATTATAGCTTCGGCAATAGTTCCCCCTTCTTTTTAGTTGCATCTATTACAAAAGAATTCTTAACTCTCGCACCTCTATCTTGCATTAATGGTAACATATCAGAGTCTATCATGCAATAATTAATTCAATTCTCATATATCTTGCTTATGCATTTTTATTATAACATTATTTATTCAAATTTATGTATAATATGAGTGAATCTTTCATGATTTTTTATGATTTTTATACATAATTTATTATTTTTAAAAATTTAATATTTATATAGACTTTTTTAAGTAAATCATATATTATATAGCTTGCGAGGTAAGAAAAATGGTTATAGAGTTAGATAGTCAGTTTGATTTAAGAAAAAATGATATTGAAAAGCTTGTTAAAGGTATTATTGATAAAAATAATATCTCTATTTCACAAAATACTTTTGATAATTTAATTATTCACTTATCATTATGTATTTCTAGGGAATTAAATGGTTCATATATTCCTACAAGTGAAAGCCAAATTCATCAATTAAAGAAACATGAGTATTATCCAGTAGCAAAACAAATTATTGAAGTACTAGAACAAAGATACAATGTTTCAATTGATAAGAATCAAGTGAATTATACTACTATGTATCTAGCAAATATGAATTTACTTGATATTGATTTTAATTGCGAATTTGATTTATTAGATGATGATATGGAAGAAATCATTAATGAAACAATTCAGTCAATCCGTGATCAACTTCATTTAGATTTAAGAAAAAATAAAGAGTTCTATACTGGAATGACATTACATTTCTATCCTGCATTAGATCGTTTACAAAATGATAAACAATTAACAGACAATCCATTAAAAGATCAAATTCAAACACAACATGCTACTGAATTCGAATGTGCTAGAATTTTCAACAAAATTGTTGAAAAACACTACAACAAATCTTTTAATGAACATGAATTAGCTTATATAGCTTTACATTTTGG
>DEPZ01000051.1:0-49183 GCA_002359025.1 Erysipelotrichaceae bacterium UBA3379
AACAGACATTTCTGGTCAGAAGGATACTATGTAAGCACAGTAGGATTAAATGATGCAACAGACGCAAAATATATAAGGGAGCAGGAGCGATATGATATAGCAATGGATAAATTGAGTGTGGAAGAATATCAAAATCCCTTTGAAGATAAAGAAATAAAAAAAGGCAAGGAAACAAAAAAGAGAAGAAGGCAAAATAAATCCCTTTGAGGGATAGCGAGAGTCAAAAGCGATAGCTTGAACGGAGTGAAAGCGTCGCCTTGAGACGCGAGCAAGTAACAAAGGCTTATAGCCACAGAGAAAACCACGCCTTTTAGGCGTGATTTTTATTTAAAGCATGATATTTCATTCTTTTTGAATAATAGAAAATTATATATTCTTATTTTCTTAAAATGTTTTTAGTTCTTCTACTATATAGTATAAATGGTAGTCGTTTTCTTGCATTATTTAGTGTATTTATTTAAAAAAAGGTGATAATCATCAGAGATGATTACCACCTAGTAGATCGAATTTATTTTTTCTTTTATTCATAATTATTTTACTTCATTCAACTCGTAATATAAAGCACTTACAAACAATCATATATTATTTATGTTTACGTTTTTTCAACATATATAAAGCACCACTTGATGCAAATAATGTACTCATTAACATTGTTATTGATGTCGTATCGCTAGTTTGTACGACTTTATTATCTTCTTTATTTTGAGTTGTAGTTGCAGGTTTTAATTCTGTCCATGGTAATTGTTTATTATCAGTAGGAGTTGCAGGTTTTAGGTCAGTCCATGGTAATTCTTCATTATCAATAGGAGTTGCAGGTTTTAAATCAATCCATGGAATTTCTTCTTTTTCAACAACAACTAATCCTTCAATAGCTTTATCAATAGCTTCATATGCTTGGGTGATTTCAGCATATGTTGCAGGTGCTTTTCTTGCTAATAATGCTTCAGCATTATCAATAGCATTTTGTAAATTTTCTAGAGATTCTTTTGTGTATTCAACTTCTGTTTGATTAATATATTTATCAGTAGCTTGATCTACTTTTAATTGTAATTCTTCATGTGTTTTAGATTCTAAAACAGTTGGTAGTACTTTCTCATTTTTTGTAAATCCATTAGCTTTAAATGTTACACCACATTCTTTCATATCTAATGTTAATACTTCTTCTGGATTATCCCAAGTCCATCCTTCTGGTAATTGAATATCTCCTAAATGATCATTAGCATATCCTTCTAATTTTAATCCATTATTTTCTAAATCAGTTGCTAATGAACGTTCTTTTACAGTTAATAATGCAGATTTACGAGTATAAGGATTTAATTTTAAGTTTTCATCATTTGGAATTGCAGAATAATGAATATTATATTGACCAACATCTAATTTTGCTAATTTAGCAGTATCATCTTTTCCAGTACATACTAATTCAACTTTAGTATTTCCACCAATATTAGTAAACATATGTTCATTTTCTACTGAAAAATCTACGGTAGTATTATGAGTTGAAGTCATTCCTTCTAATAAATCAGGAATATCACCTTCATACATAGTCACATCTTTTACACCTTCAATTTTAGCAGCATTTTTATAATATTCTTCTGCATCAGCTTTTTGTTGTTCATTTTGTGCATAGTAGATATAATCTACATTAAATTGTTGTCTGGCAATATCTAAACCAGCATCTCCAGGCCAATTTCCACCAGCAGCAAGATTTAATTGAACATATTGAGGTCTATCTAATGTAAGCAATGCTAATGGATCATCACTATAATCTACAGTTCTTACAATTTGATCATCAACATACCATTCCATTTTACCTTTTGACCAATTTAAACCAAATACATGATACTCATCATTAAATATACCTTCTGGTAAGCTCCATTCAGTCCCGTTACCAGCATATTTACCATTATCAATATCTGCACCATTTCCATAATGCAATGTTTGCCAAACAGTTTGATTTCCTTGAGGCGTAGAATTACTTTCTTTTCCAGTTAATTCCATAATATCAACTTCACCACAAACAGGCCAAGGTTGACCTTGATCTTTATTGATGGCTCCATCTAATGTAAAATCAGAACCTAAAGTCCAAAATGCAGGGAAAACTCCTTTACCTTTAGGTAATTTAGCTTTTATTTCAATACGTCCATATAAGAATTCTTGTTTACCATGAGTTCTTATACTTCCAGAATCATAAATAACTTGTCTATTCCCTCTAGGGTTTTTATATTGATCTTCTTTTGCTCTTTCAGTAATTTGTAGAGTTAATTGACCATTATCAACAAATACATTGTCAGTTTCTTTTGTATAATGTTGTTGTTCAACACCTCTAATACATCCTAATTCATAACCCCATTTAGAAGTATCTAACTTATTTTCGTTAAAATCATCAGCCCATACAAATTCATAATTTTCTTCTGTTTCTTGTGTTTCGCTACTTATTTGAACTTCATCAATATATGCTACCATATTTTTTTGAGATTCAGTAGCTGTATCTAACCATCTACCTATACCTACTGTATATTTTGTTTCTTCATCAGTCGTGAATTCTAATTCTACATCTTGCCAATTTGTTGTGCTGGCTTTCACAGGTAAATCTTCAAAATACTTGGCTTCGTTGACTCCACCTTTTTTTACATCTAAAGTGACAAAGTCATCAGCATTTTCACTTAAGACTTTTACTTTTGCTTTTAAAGTATATTTCGTGTTAGGTGATAATGTGACTTCTTGCCAAATATGCCCATTAGCGTGAGGGTCTGTTGTTGCACCAATTTTTCCTGATTTACCAATTGTTTCGCTGTCAGTGACAACATTAGAGTTTTGACCAACAATGTTCCAATTTGTTTTACCTTTTTCGAAATCTGCATTATTAAGATAACGATTTCTTTGGATTTCGATAAGATCATGCTCGTGATCTACATTTTTCTCAGCAGCAAATACTGAAGGTAATGAATAGCTTGTTAGTACACTACTTCCAATAATACCAGCTAAGGTAAGCATTGAAATGCTTTTTAATTTACTGTTCATAAATGTCTCCTTTTTCTTCCCTATATTAGATATTTCAAATACCCATATATATGATAACGCTTTCAGGTATGTTTGTAAATATTTTTTAGTTAAGTTTATAAACTTTTTAGTTAATATAATTATTTTATTAGGTAAAAATTTATTAATTATAACAAAATATACTGAAATATTTGATATTTTTCTTAGTTGACAAGTAAAAAAAGATAAAATAAAAAGAAGTTAATTATTTGTTTTCAACTTCTAAATAGTCAATAACATCCTTGAGTGATTGATAGATCTTTGTTGTTTTATTTATATATTTCTCTTGAGGATATTTCATATCTGGGATACAGATAACAGGAATATGAGCATCATATGCAGCTTGAATACCAGCTTCACTGTCTTCTAATACAAGTGCTTGATTTGCATTGACTTCTAGTTTCTCACATGCTTTTAAAAAGATATCAGGGAATGGTTTTCCACGTTTGATTTCATTTCCAAAAACCATCTCATCTAGATATTCTAAAACATGATGTTGTTCTAAAAGTTTGGTAGCTCTTGTACGAATACTTGATGTTGCTAGAGCGATTTTATAGTTGTGTTCTTTTAGATATTGAAGTAATTCCACAAGACCAGGTTTTAAATCAACCCCATGTGTTTGTACATATTGATCTTCTAAATCATGAAAACGATCTGCCATTTCATGAATATCATCATCTATATGATATTTATCTTTAATAAATTGAAGAGAAGTCATTAATGTTCGACCAGGATAATCTTTTATATAATCTTCTTTTGTAAAAGAAAAGCCATAACTTTCAAGTATCTCTCTATAACAAATACAAGAAATCATTTCTGTATCTACCATTAAACCATCCATATCAAATATAACTGCTTTTATCATATCTTTTCACCTCTATATTTAGCATACATGAAAATAGTCGATTAATAAAGAAAAAGTTCAGGATAACCAATCCTGAACTTCATATTTTTATTTGTCAAAGAAAGTATATACTTCAAAGTGAGCTTGAGGATGATCACAAGCTGGACATCTTTCAGGAGCTTCTAAAGCTTCTACAGTATATCCACAGTTATTACATTTCCATAATACTTTTTCACTTCTTTTGAAAACAATACCTTCTTCTAAGTTTTTCAATAATTTTAAATATCTGTCTTCATGCATTTTTTCAGCTTTAGCAATAGCTAAGAAGATATTAGCGATATCATCAAATCCTTCTTCTTTAGCAACTTTAGCGAATGTAGGGTACATTTCGTTCCATTCTTCATTTTCACCAGCAGCTGCAGATTTTAAGCATTCAGCAGTAGTTCCTAACATAACTGGGAAATTACCTTCTGTATAAACAGTTTCACCTTTTAATTCAGTGTTTAATAATTTCATTAATCTTTTCGCATGTTCTTTTTCTTGGTTAGCAGTTTCTTCAAAAATGTTAGCGATTTGAACATAACCTTCTTTTTTTGCGATAGATGCAAAATAAGTATAACGATTACGAGCTTGAGATTCTCCAGCAAATGCATGGATTAAGTTATGAGCAGTTTGAGATCCTTTTAATGTAGGCATAAAAATGCCCTCCTTTCTATGATTTTCTCTTCAAACATTTATTGCATGTTCCATGAAAGATAATATCAGCTCTATCAATAAGAACATGACAATGATTTTGGACATTATCAATAAGTGGAGAAAACAAAGATTCATCTATTTCCAAGTCTTGAATATCATGACATTCATTGCAAATTAAATGATAATGATGCTCAAGTTTCGCATCAAAACGCACTGCACCTTCACCAATATCAAGACGACGTATCCTTTTTTGTTCAGCTAAAACATTTAAATTCCTATATACAGTCCCTAAGCTGATATCAGGAATAATCTTTTTAACATTCATATAAATCGTATCAACATTGGGATGAGTGCAATCATTGACTAAAACTTCATAAATAGTTTCTCTTTGTTTAGAATATCTTGTTTTAGGATTAGACATAGAACTCCCTCCATTTAATAATGACTATTATTATCTTATCATGAATTATAATAAAGTCAAACAATGTGCCCCAATACATAGAAAAAAAGAGAAAATACCATGAACGAGTCGAGCTTTCAAATATTTTGTAAAAGAATAGGGTATATTTTCTAATATATTATCTACTTGCATCAACACAGATAAACCTGAAAAAGATAAGAAAAAACATATAAAAGGATAAACTAAAAAATGATGATAATGTAATAAATTTAAAGAACCAGAACTAAACTCTAAAAATCCTTGAATAATACTTAATACAAAATCATCATGTATAAATAACCCTAAACTATAACCAACAAATTGAAAGACTAACATATATCCTAAAATAAAAATAAATGCTTGAACAGACGAAAGAATACTTTGTTTTAATGCAGAAACAAAACTCATATGTGGATTTTTTAAAGCATGAATTGTTTCTTTAAAAGTAATAAAAGAATAATCTTCATTGTAAAAACAAGCTCTTATTAAACTCGGTAGAATATGGCAAATATAAATAACAAAAGCATGATGTGTAGAGAGGTGTAAAGAAACAAATATAAAACTTAAAGAAGAAAAAGAAGCGATAGATAATAAGTGTTGTAATTCTTGGATAGTAATATATTGATATTCATAAGATTCTTTTAATATTTTTGCATTCGTTGGATAGCCACAGAAAAAGGATACAAAATATAATGATGACATATGGGGCGTTAAATGAAATAAAGGCGAAAAAAGAAACTGTAAAAGATAATTGAATAATTGAAAGATTCCTAAAGATAAACATAAGGATATGAGTATCATAAAAGGTAGTAATGATGGTAATAGATTGGTAAGGACAATACTAATAACATTTCTTGATACTTTAACAATTTGAAACATATTCATAAAAGAAAACAATGTTGTAAATAAAACAAGACATAAAGTAAAATAATAGTTGGCTTTTTTCATAAAGACTCCTTATAATAGACACGAGGTGAGATAGTGAAAGCAATACTTGTAGGTGTAAGTTATGATCATATGTATTATGATTTAGATGAATCTATGCAAGAATTAAAAGAACTTGCAAGAGCATGTCATATTGAGGTGAAGGATATTGTTATACAGAATTTATCTAAGATTTCACCTCAATACTATATAGGTAAAGGGAAAGTAGAAGAGATTAAAGACATGTTAGATCAAGATAACATTGTTATCTTTAATGAAGAATTAACGCCTTTACAAATGAAGAACTTAACAGATCTTTTTCAAACAGAAGTAAGTGACAGAAGTGATTTAATTCTTAGAATATTTGAATCACGTGCAAAAACAAAGGAAGCCAAGCTTCAAGTTGAAATTGCAAGAAACCAGTATCTATTACCAAGACTAGCTGGAATGAAAGAAGAACTCTATTCTCAACAAGGTGGTTCTGGATTTCGTGGTAGTGGAGAAAAGCAGATAGAATTAGATAGACGAATTATACATCGTCAGCTTGTTCAAGCAAAAAGAGAACTTCAAGCGATAGTAAAACAAAGACAAACACAAAGAAGATTGAGAAAAAGAAATCAAGAAAAAGTTGTTTGTTTAGTAGGGTATACAAATAGTGGGAAATCATCTTTATTGAATTACTTTACTTCTAAAAAAGTATTTCAAGAAGATATGCTGTTTTCATCTTTACAAACGGCATCAAGACATGTGAAAATAAAGAATCATTCTATCATTATGAGTGATACTGTAGGATTTATTAATCAATTGCCTCATCATCTTGTACAAGCATTTCGTTCGACATTAGAAGAAGTCAAAGAGGCTGATCTTTTGTTACATGTTATTGATTCTTCTTCGCATACGATAGATACTCAAATAGAAACAACATTGGATGTCTTAGAGTCTTTAGGTGTTAAGGATACACCAATGATCTTTGTATATAATAAAATAGATAAAGATCAGTATGCTTTATTACAACCACATCATCCCTATGTGTATATATCAGTGAAAGATCAAATAAACTTAGAAGAATTAGAGGATATGATTATCAAGACTCTCTTTAAAGATTATGAACTCACTTATTTAATTATTCCTTATGATCAAGGAAATCTCTTTCAATACTTACATCAATCATATGAAATATGTAAAGAGGAATATAGAGAAGATGGTATTTATTTATCCTTATATATAAGTCCTCAAGACAAAGTGAAGTTTCAAAAGTATATATGTATAAACTAAAATAACTCCATATTGCATGGAGTTATTTTATGAATGGTTTTCTAATTGTGATTGTATTGTTTGTATAATTTTATGATAGTTTTTTGTAGCAAAATCCAAAGCATCTAACTGATAAACAGGAAGAGAATGATGTGTTATTTGGATAATATCTGGTTCTTTATAAGCAATTTGAGGAGCAAGATATAAGGCCTCATAGTCTAGATAGTTTTCTTCTATTTGATCATAGGATAAAGATTCTAATTGTATAGGTATATTCTGTGATATACATATGTCTTTCATATGGTCGATGAATACAGCAGTTGATAAACCACCTGTGCAACATAGTGCTATTCTATGAGTATGTAAATCTTTATTGAATAGAAATGATTGATAGAATTCGTGAAACATATGTATACATTGATCAAGATTGTTAATTAAAAAGTGTAAATAAAAGAGTTGTTTATCTGTCTGTTTATGTGTGATTTCTTCTTCGATAATATTTTGTGGCCAGATAGAGATTCTCCCTTGTAATGAAGATGATTCAAATGAAAGTGTACACGTTTTTTCACTTGTTTGTATATGAAAATCAATATCTTGTTCGAGAAATTGATTGTGATGACAAGCAATCCATTGTATGAACAATTGACGATAGATATCTAAGCAAAATTCATCTAAAAACATATTATCACCTACTTTTCTTTATCATAGTATAAATATAATAAAAAGAAAAGTTTATTTAATATCTTGAAAATGAATGTTTGGAAATATCATAGTAAATAAGTGGAAGGAAAATTTATAAAAGATGTTGTTTTATTTTCATATAAAAAATAATTATGTTAAAATGATATGGGGTGATGATATATGGAAAAAAGAATATTTGTTATATCGGATCTTCATGGACAGTTTGTTTTGTTACAGCTTTTATTAGAACGTATTGGTTTCACAGATAATGATGAACTTTTTATTTTAGGTGATATTATGGATAGAGGTCCTAATAGTATTGATATTTATTATTTTGTGAAAACAATGGATAATATTCATATGATTAAGGGTAATCATGAATTAATGATGCGTCAATCTATGTTAGCTGCTTTAAAATATAATGACTTGGATTCACCAAGATCAAATCCATATCGTTTATGGAAACAAAATGGTGGAGAAAAAACAGTTAATAGTATAAGAGAATACTTACAAAAGGATAATATCGCATATGAAGAGTATTTTGATTTAAAACAAAGCTTTATTAAAGAAATGATTGAGTTTATTGATTCTTTACCGAGTTATATTGAATTAGATTATATGGGTAAACATTATGTACTGGTTCATGCTGGAGTTGATCCTGAAATTCCTTTAGAAGAGAATGATGAAGAAATATTATCGTGGATTAGAGAGTATTTTTATTTGAATGAAGCGAATCCGGATTATATTTATATTTTTGGACATACACCATGTTGTTTTATTAATGATGATCATTCTTTTGATATTTGGTATGATCCTGATTATCATAATAAGATAGGTATTGATGGTGGTTTGGCAGTAGGAAATAAAGGACAATTGAATTGTTTATGCTTAACAACTGGAGAAGTGACAGTTATTAAATATGAAGAAGGACAACCACAATAAAAATAGCAGTTTCATTGATTGGAACTGCTATTTGTGCGTAAAGTTATAAAATTGATTTCATTTTTTGCAAGAAATTTATATGGAAAAGATGATGACCCAGAAAAACCATTGGAAACAAGTAGAGTTGCTTCTTCTTGATATAGACCATGATTATAAGTTTTTGCACCATCAGGTAGGATTAATCCTCCTATATAAGGAAGATAAATACTTCCTCCATAACTATGTCCAGATAATTGAAGATCTATATCATCTTTATTTGCTTGGAAACTATCTGGTTGATGAGTGACATTGATTTTAATCGTGTCACTTTTTTCGTTAGCAAGCTTTGAAATATCTTCACCATATGAAGATGCTATTAAAAGAAAAGATGTATCTTTATAATAGATAGGTCTTGTTTCATTTTCGATGACTTCAAAACCACCATCATTTAATATTTGTGTGACTTCTTGAGAAGCGTCTTCATCTTTTTCTCCTAAAACTGCAAATTTTCCATATTGGCAATCAATATCTTTTAATATTTGGGAAACTTCTTTAGAAGAGAATAAACTATCATCATATAGATCACCACCAAAGATAATCATATCAAAGACTTGTTTGTTGAGTTCTTTAACTGTATCTTTTAATCTGGTAATACTGTTTTTATCTTTTAAATTGATATCGGATATAAAACATATTTTAAATCCATTCAGTTTGGAATCTATATTTTGATTGATATATTCATAGTGAGAAAATTGATAATCTTTAGGTGAAATAGCATATGTATAATAACCAGTAGCTAATAAACCAAAGACGATTAATATAAGAATTAATCGTCTAATAAGTTTGAATTTTTTCATACTTTCTTATTCATAATGACAGGGATAACCATAGGATTACGTTTTGTCTTTTGATAGAAGTAAGGTCCTAAAGTATCTCTGACAGTATTTTTAATTTCACCAAAAGTTGTCTTTCTCTTTAAAAGCTTAGATAATTCTCTACCTACTAGATATTCTGCTTCTCTAATCATATCTGTACTATCTTTCATATATACAAATCCACGTGACATAATAATAGGTTTATTTAATAAGCAACCTGCTCTAGAGTCCATTGCAATTAAAACTGATACCATACCATCTTCACTTAAGATTTGTCTATCTCTTAAGACTGCAGTTGATAAACCAGTAATATCATTACCATCAACATATATATCATCAACATGTACACGAGGTCCAAGTCTTGCTTCTTCATTTCTAAGTAAGATGGTATCTCCATTAGATAAAACAAATGCATTGCCTTTTGTAAGACCAACTTCTTCAAATAATTTAGCATGAATCTTTAACATTCTGTATTCTCCATGAACAGGGAAGAAGTATTTAGGTCTTGTAAGTAATAACATTAATTTTTGTTCTTCTTGTGAAGCGTGTCCAGAAGTATGAAGGTTATTAAAAGCAGTGTTGACAAGTACTTTTGCACCAGATCTAAAGAGCTTATTAACAACCTTGCTGACACTTCCGGCATTTCCAGGAATTGGATTAGAAGAGAAGATAACAGTATCACCAGGTTTGATTGAAATTTGTCTATGTGTACCATTAGCAATTCTACTTAATGCAGCCAAAGCTTCTCCTTGGCTTCCTGTACAAAGAATTAAGATTTCGTTGTCAGGAAGTCTTTTTGCTTCGTCATTTTTGATAAAGAATCTATCAGGACATTTGATATATCCAAGTTTACGTGAAACTTGAATATTGTTTTCCATAGAACGCCCAAAAACAAGAATTTTACGATTGAATTTCACTGCGGCATCAATAATTTGTTGTACACGATGTACGTTAGATGCGAATGTCGCAACGATCAGACGTCCTTCTGTTTTTCTAAATTCTTCTTGAACACTGTATGCAACTTGTTTTTCACTGATAGAGAAGTTAGGAACTTCTGCGTTTGTTGAATCACTTAATAATAAGGTTACACCAGTTTCACCTAAAAATGACATAACTTGATAATCAGCTGGATCTCCTACAGGTGTTAAATCAAATTTAAAGTCACCTGTTGAAACAATTCTTCCATTAGGCGTATTCACAACAATTCCTAATGATTCAGGAATAGAGTGATTTGTTTTAAAGAATCCTATATTAAAATGTTTTGTTTTGATTTGTGATAAATTATCTATTTGAATTAATTTTGTAGCTTGTGTTAATCTTTTTTCTTCTAATTTTCTTCTAATCATTGCACAAGCTAAAGGAGATGCGTAGATAAAAGGAATATCTACGATTTGTAATAAAAATGGAATACCTCCTATATGATCTTCATGTCCGTGAGTAATCAATAATCCTTTAATCTTTTTTTGATTACGTTTTAAATATGAATAATCAGGAATAACATAATCAATTCCTGGGAGCCCATCTTCAGCGAATTTGACTCCTGCATCGATAATAATGATTTCATCATCATGTTCTATACAATACATGTTTTTACCAACTTCATTTAAACCACCTAAGGCAAAGACTTTGGTATCTAATGCATAATCTTTTTGAGTATTTGATTTTTTGTTATTATGGGGTGTTCTTTTTCTTGATGAATGAGAACGCTTTTGTTGAGGCATATCTGCCATTATTTTTCACCTTTCTTTCTATATATATTGTATACCTTCGTCAACATTTTATAATAAAATGAATGAGAATGGCAAGCCATTCTCACTTACATACTAAATAATTTTTTTACAAGCTGCAAAAGCCAAAGAATGAGGTCCGATATGACAAGCAACACTCAATGATAATGGATCACAGATGACTTCATGATCTGGAAAAAGCTCTTCAACTTGTTTTTTGAATTCTAAAGCTTGTTCTTTATCATAAGTATATGCAATCATAATGCGAGCTTGAGACATATTTGCATGTTGTGGATCGATTCTTTCGTGAATATCTTTTGTTAAAGCATCAATCATGATTTTTTGTGCTTTTGCCATTGTACGTGTTTTTTGGAAAGAATCTAACTTCTCACCTTGTATTGTTAAAATTGGCTTGATTTTAAGAAGTCCACCGAGTGCAGCTGCGGCTGGTGTAATACGACCACCTTTTTTTAAATAATCTAATGTATTTACAGTAATATAGATACTTGCATTGAATTTGTTTTCCATAAGGATATCATGGATTTCTTTCGCGCTTTTACCTTGTTTAGCTAATTCTAACGCATCAAAAACGTCCCATTTTTGAGTGACAGAGATACGTTGTGAATCAACAACATAAACCTTATCTTTATATTCTTCTTCACTTGCAAGCATCAAGGCTGTTTGACAACTGCCACTTAATCCGCTTGACATAGGGATATGTACAATTTGATCATAATCTTTTAAAATATTATTAAAAAATTTAGTGACTTCACCAGCTGAAGGTTGTGAAGTAAAAACATCAGCACCATTCATTAATTTATCATAAAACTCTTCTTGAGTTAAATTAATGTCTTCTTTAAACTCTTGGCCGTCAATAGTAAAGGGCATAGGTAATACGAAAACACCAAGTTCTTTTGCTTCGTTTTGAGTAATACCACTGTTACTATCTGTCATAATAGCGACTTTCATGAGATTCCTCCTTGTGTATGTATGTAATTTGACATTACTATTTTATCTTATTTATAAAATAATGCAACATTTTTGTATAGGATATTGTATATGAGTGGTATATAAATTTGTTATAGGGAAAATAATTGTGATATAATAGGGTATCTTGATAAGTGAGGTGTATTTATATGGATAAGATGATTGATTATTTTGTCAAAGAGTATGGTGGGATAGGAAAGAATATATTGAATTGTATTATTATTTTTGTTGTAGGATGGTATGTTGTGAAGTTATTGATTCATTTTATGGTAAAGATGATGAATCGTTCTCAAATAGATCCAATTGTTATATCATTTGTAAAATCGATTGTACAGATTGGTTTAAGAGTTATTGTTATTATTACAGCTATTAGTCAATTAGGTGTGAATACTGCTTCTTTAGTAGCTGTTTTGACAACGGCAGGTGCGGCTATTGTATTAGGGTTGAAAGATTCTATGTCAGGTGTTGTATCAGGTATTATTATATTGTTTGCTAAGCCGTTTGTTAAAGGGGATATCATAGAGGTAGATGGTTATGTAGGGAAAATCGAAGAAATTCAACTTCTCTATACAATATTAATGACATTTGATAATAAGATGGTTGTTATTCCAAATAATGAACTGGCTTCTTCTACATTTGTCAACTATTCACATGAAGATGTTAGAAGGGTGGATATGTCAGTCAATATACACTATGACAGTGACATAGAAAAAGCAAAAGAAATTATTATGAAAATTATGTTAAAGCATCCCTATGCTTTAAAAGATCCAGAACCTTATGTAAGAGTTAGTGAATATAATGATAATGCTGTAGTACTTGGCTTAAGGGTTTGGGCAAAGACGGATGATTATTATGCTTTAAAAGATGATTTGGTAGAAGAGATTAAAGAAGAGTTTGATAAAAACAATATCATTATGCCTTATAGACAATTGGAAATTCACGTAAAAAATGGGAAAAATGAGTAATAATTGTATACAGATGTAAAAAGGGCTAAGTTCTATTTTGAAATATCACAAATTCAAAGTGTTTGAGTACGATTTTTAACAAAAATGCGAAAAAATATTAAAAAAAGTATAGCTTTCTATAAATCTTTGTGCTATAGTAGTAGAAAATAACTGATACATTTGGTTATTTTGGAGGAGGGAACAAAAAATGAAAAGAAATTGGTTAAAAACAATTACAGTTTCAGGACTTTGTTTAGCACTATTAACTGGTTGTGGTGGAGGAGGATCTTCATCAGGAGCAAAAACAGTTAGTGTAAACTTAGGATCTGAACCACCTGAAATGTTATCATTCATGACAACAGATAGTACTTCAGGTAACGTATTAAGACACACTGTGGAACCTTTAATTACGCTTGATGAACATAATCAAGCAACTCCTGGTGTTGCTAAAGAAGTTCCTACTAAGGAAAATGGTGGAATTTCAGAAGATGGAAAAACTATTACATTTACATTGAATCCAGATGCAAAATGGCAAGATGGAACTCAAGTTAAAGCTAGTGATTTTGAATATGCTTGGGACTTAATGTTCAATGTGACTACTGGATCACAATATGCTGCAACTTGGGCACCATTAATTGAAGGTGCTAGTGAAGTATTAGCTGCAAAAACTGATGCTGATAGAGAAAAAGCAATGGCTAAAAAAGGATATAAAGCAGATGATGAAGCAGGAACATTTACTGTTAAGTTAACAAATCCATATCCTTACTTTGTATCTTTAATGTCTTTCTATAGTTTCGCACCTTTAAATAAAGATGCATTTGAAGCTACTGGAAAAACTTTAGCTGATCGTGTAAAAACTTATGGTACTGATATGGATAAATTCTTAGGAAATGGTCCATATAAGTTTAAAGAATGGGTACATGAAGATAAAATCGTATTAGAAAAGAACGAAAACTATTGGAATGCAGAAAATGTTAAAATTGAAGAAATCACATTCAGAATGTTAACTGATACAAATACAATGTTAAATGAATTCGAAAGTGGTTCAATTGATATGATCGGTTTAACTGGTGAACAAGCTTCTAAATTAAAAGAAGAAGGAAAGAATGTTCAAACATTCGCTGATGGTGGTGTATGGTATTTCTTATTCAATACTCAAAAAGCACCATATAACAATACTAAAGTACGTAAAGCATTAACAATGGCTGTAGATGTTGAAGGATATATTAGTAATGTTAGAAAAGATTCTTCTCAAGTTGCTCCAACATTTACAGCTCCAAGCGTACAAGATGGGGAATTTACAAAATCGTTAGGAAATCTATATCCAGATAGAAAAAATTATACAGAAGCTAAAAAACTTCTTGAAGAAGGATTAAAAGAAGAAGGAATGTCTATCAACGACTTCAAAATCACATTATTAGGTGATGAAGGTGACGATGCATTAAAGATGTATGCTTTCTTCCAAGAAGAATGGCAAAAGAATTTAGGTGTTAAAGCGGATATCAACCAAGTTACATTCAAACAAAGAGTTTCTGATATGTCTGAGGGTAAATTTGATATCGTATTCGCTGGTTGGTCAGCTGACTATGATGACCCAATGAGTTATCTTGAAATCGTTAAGAGCGATAACGGAAACAACAATGGTAAATACAATAATCCTGAGTTCGATGAATTGTTAAATAAAGCAAATGCTGAAGTAGACGCAAACAAACGTTTAGAATATTTAAAAGAAGCAGAAAAAATTGTAGCTGAAGAATGCCCAATTGGTGTATTATTCCACAGATATACAGCATTTGTTACAAGTGATAAACTCACTGGTGTACAAAGAACTGCTTTCAAAAATATCGATTTAAGATTTGCTGATGTGAAATAGATTTTCCACAAAACATAATACATGGGGCTAAGACTAGTCCCATGTTATTGTGTTTTTAGAAGAGATATGATGTAAATAAGGAAGTGAGTATAAAGTATGTCAAAGAACACATTAAAATATATTTTAAGACGACTTGTCTATGCTGTTGTCACAATCCTTGTGTTAATCATTATTACATTTATTATGATGAGATTGGCACCGGGGAATCCGTTTGCAACTGATAAGGCATTAACTCCAGAGGCTCTTAAAGCTTTGGAAGCGCAATATGGTTTAGACAAGCCGATGATTGTACAATTAATAACATATATAGTGAATGCTTTTACTGGGGACTTTGGTCAGTCAATTAAATATGGTAGAGATGTATCAGCAATTATTGGTTCAGCTTTCCCATATTCATTTGAATTAGGTATGAGAGCATTAATTATCGCTGTATTTGGTGGTATTGGAATTGGTTCATTAGCAGCTGTTCGTCGTGGTAAAAAAACAGATACTGTTGCAATGGGAATTGCCGTATTTGGTGTGTCTGTACCAAGTTTTATTGTTGCAGCATTGTTACAATTCTTCTTAGGTTTAAAATTGAGCGAATTGACTGGTACACAGATTTTCCCAATTACTGGATGGACTACAGAAATGTCAAAGATTTTACCAGCAATTGCATTATCTTTAGGCCCATTAGCTCAAATTTCTCGTTTAATGCGTACAAGTATGTTGGATGTATTAAATTCTGATTATATTAAAACAGCTAAGGCGAAAGGTTTATCTCAAGGGATGATTATCTGGCGCCATGCTTTAAGAAATGCATGCATGCCTGTACTTACAGTACTTGGTCCAATTGCAGCATCAATTTTAACTGGTGGATTTGTAGTTGAACAAGTTTTCTCAATCCCTGGTATGGGTAGATACTTTGTTATGTCTATTAAAGAAAATGATTATTTTATGATTAGTGGTACAACAATTTTTTATGGGGCATTTTTAATTATTTCAATCTTAATTATTGATATTCTTTATGGAATTGTTGATCCTCGTGTAAATATCGCAGGTTCAAAGGAGTAGTGTTATGGAAAAGAGATTAAATGAAAAGGAACTTGATACAGCCTTAACTGCGGATTCTCATATTGATGCTTCTCAGTTTGAATGGGTTGGTCAAGATCTAGAGAAAATGCAAGAGATTGGTCGTCCTAGTATTAGTTACTGGCAAGATGCTATTGGACGTTTGAAAAGAGATAAAGTTGCAATGGTATTTATTGGGGTTTTATTAGTTATTACCCTTTGTGCAATTATTATTCCAATTTTTTATCCATATACATTTAATGAGCAACATAGACAACATATTAATGCAGCAATGTTCTTTAGTGATGGAACATGTTTCCATATTTTTGGAACTGATGGATTAGGTCGTGATATGTTTGTTCGTATCTGGGAAGGTGCAAGAATTTCTTTATTAATTGCATTTGTTTCAGTACTTGTTAATGGTCTCATTGGTGTTGTATATGGAGGTATCTCAGGATACTTTGGTGGAATTGTAGATGACATCATGATGCGTATTGTTGAAATTGTAAATGGTATTCCTTATTTATTGATTGTTATTTTATTAATGACAGTTATGGATAGAGGGGTTACGACAATTATCATTGCCTTGGTTGCAGTTGGTTGGGTTGGTATGGCACGTCTGGTACGTGGTCAAGTTATTCAATTGAAAGAACAAGAATTCGTTATTGCTGCAAAAACAATGGGAGTTCCTGCTTCACGTATTATTATCAAACACTTGGTACCAAACTTATTATCAATTATTATAGTTAACTTGACATTAGCTATTCCAAGTGCAATCTTCAATGAAGCATTTTTATCATTCATTGGATTAGGGGTACGTGTACCTTTAGCTTCATGGGGTACTTTAGCACAAGATGGTATTACAAACTTTAGATATTATCCATCTCAATTATTGATCCCAGCATTCTTTATTAGTATCACTATGTTAAGCTTTAACTTATTAGGTGATAAATTAAGAGATGCATTTGATCCAAGATTAAGGAGGTAATCAGCGTGTCAAGAGTATTAGACATAAAAGATTTACATGTATCATTTGATACTTATGCTGGAGAAGTTCAAGCTGTACGTGGTGTTTCTTACCATGTTGATGAGGGTGAAGTTTTAGCGGTAGTAGGTGAATCTGGTTGTGGTAAATCAGTTACAGCACAAACTATTATGAAATTGAATCCAATGCCACCAGCAAGAATTAAATCAGGTGAGTTATTATTAAATGGTATAGATATTATTAATACCAGTGAAGAAGATATGCAAAAGATTCGTGGAAAAGAAGTAAGTATGATTTTCCAAGATCCAATGACATGTCTTAACCCAACTATGCAAGTTGGTAAACAAATTGTAGAAGCTATAAAACATCATCAAAAGTTAGGTAAAGAAGAAGCACAAGCAAAAGCAATTGAAATGTTAAAGAAAGTACAAATTCCAAATGCTGAAGAACGTGCAAAACAATATCCACACCAATTCTCTGGTGGGATGAGACAACGTGCTATGATTGCAATGGCTTTATCTTGTAATCCAAAATTATTAATTGCTGATGAGCCTACTACAGCATTAGATGTTACTATTCAAGCGCAAATTATTGATTTATTAGCTGAAATTCGTAAAGATTTAGGAACTGCAATTATCCTTATTACACATGACTTAGGTGTTGTTGCTTCATTAGCAGATAGAATTTCAGTTATGTATGCTGGTAAGGTTGTTGAAACTGGAACTTCAAAAGACATTTTTGCAAATCCTTCACATCCTTATACAGTAGCATTATTAGACAGTTTACCAAAACATGATACAAATAAAGAAGATAAATTATCTTCAATCCCAGGTACACCACCTGATTTAGTAAAACCACCAGTTGGTTGTGGATTTGCGAGTCGTTGCAAAAATTGTATGAAAATCTGTAAAGAAAAACAACCACCTGTATTTGATTTAGGAAATGGACATGAATCTTCTTGTTGGTTATTGCATAAAGATTGTCCATCTAAGCTTAAGGAGGATAAATAACGATGGCAGAAAAAGAAACATTAATATCTCTTCAAAATTTATCTAAAAGCTTTAGAGTAAACGGTGGAATTCTTAAAGCTGTTAGTAATGTATCTTTAGACATTGCTAAGGGGGAAACTGTTGGTTTAGTAGGTGAATCTGGTTGTGGTAAATCTACATTAGGTAGAGTTGTAATGGGGGTTTATCAACCAACTTCTGGTAAAATTGTTTATGATGGTAAAGAATTAAATATTAAAACTGGAAAAGATCGTTTTGAATATGCCAAAAAAGCTCAAATGATCTTCCAAGATCCATATGCTTCTTTAAATCCAAGAATGACGGTAGGAAGCATTATTTCAGAAGGTATGGAAGTACACAATATGTATACTCCAGAAGAAAGAAAAGAAAAAGTTAGTGAATTACTTGAACTTGTTGGATTAAATAAAGAACATGCAAATCGTTTCCCTCATGAGTTCTCAGGAGGACAACGTCAACGTATTGGTATAGCAAGAGCACTTGCTATTAATCCAGAGTTCTTAGTTTGTGACGAACCAATTTCTGCACTAGATGTTTCAATTCAATCACAAGTTATTAACTTATTAATTGATTTACAAAAGAAATTAGGATTAACATATTTGTTTATTGCACATGACCTTGATATTGTAAGATATATTTCAGACAGAATTGCGGTTATGTATTTAGGGCATTTAGTTGAATTAGGGGATAGTGATGAAGTATATAATAACGCATTACATCCTTATTCAGAAGCATTATTATCTGCAGTGCCAATTCCAGATCCTGATTTAGAAAAACAAAAGAAACGTATTATTCTTGAAGGTGATGTTCCTTCTCCAATTGACCTTCCAAAAGGATGTCCTTTTGTTGGTAGATGTCGTTATGCAACTGAAGAATGTCATAATTCAAAACCTGAATTAAAAGAAGTTAAACCAGGACATTTTGTTGCTTGTCATCATCCACGTATGAAAGGATAATCTCTATATATAATACAAAACAGGTACCAAATTAGGTACCTTTTTGTATACAAAAAAAGTATGACTTTACAAGAAAATGTAAAATCATACGTATGAATTATTTATAGAAATCAACGATTGCTTGTGCTTGATTATCTGATAGATAGAATGAAGGGATAATCATTAATAAAGATTTATCTTTTTGTATAATAATAGCTGCTAATGATTTATTTTGATAGCCGTAGATAATATTATCTTTTTGAGTGATCGTTTGACAACCATATTGACTTGGTGTTTTTGAGTAGTAATCAAATCTTTGTTTGGCTTTATCAATAGAATTATATTGGAATTCTTTGATGTATAAAGCATAATTTTCTTTACTGTTTTCTGGAGTAGATTCTAAAGAAATATATGTATGAGGAATTGTAAAACTAGAATATGATTGTGTAGATAATTCAGTAACAGTTTGTATACCAATATCTTCTAATGTGACAATAGAATGCTCATTTATAGAGAAAGACTCAGAATTAGTCATATCTTCAATTAATCCTCCACCAATCATAATAATAGTGAGTAAAGCAAGTGTAAAATATATTTTACGGAGTGATTTTAATTTACTTAGATTAAAATAAGGGTCTTTGTTTTCTATCTTAGATTTAAAAACTGTAAGTTCATAAAAGTTGAAATAATTTCTAAATGCTGCAGTAATAAATAACAACAAGATACCAATATAAGCGATTGTAATACCATAACTTAAGAAATTATCTGTTCCACTTGCAAGAGTATAATATGAAAACATTGAAGCTAATATAATAGACACTATAAATATGATTAAATGTTTTAATCTTAATGAATGTTTAATAACATCTAATTTTCTATTCCAGTTAATCTTTACTGGAATATTTTTGTCTGATACAAAGACATACATATTATCTTTTACATAAATTGGTGTGAAGCCTTTATCTCTGTATTTAGAGATAAATATATCTCTATCAGTAAGTCTATCATTTCTAGATTCTCCTTCTGGATTATAGAAATCTATTGCATAATATTGAGTTTTTTGTGTTTTCTTGAAGAATGTTATGAATCCTAAATCATTCGCACGGTATCCTTTTTCACCTAATTTGTTGAGCTTTTCCAATAATAATTCATATTCATAAGGCTTATAATTTATAAGTTGTATTTTCATTGATAATTACCTCTTCTTTCATTTGTCATATTATAACAAACTCCAATATGTATGTCTATGATACAAAAAGAAAAAGATGGTTGTCCCATCTTTTACATTTCTAATAAGAAGACTTTATAAGCTAAATATCCTTCATATACGTCTACTTTAGATACAATTTCAGCAGGAGCATGCATATTTAATACAGCAATTCCAGCATCAATAACATTCATATCATAGTTTCCTAAGATGTAGGCAATAGTACCTCCACCACCTTGGTCAACTTTACCAAGTTCTGCAGTTTGGAAATGAATATGATTTTCATCCATAACTTTTCTAATTTTTGCAAAATATTCAGGATTTGCATCATTGCTTCCACTCTTACCTCTTGCACCAGTATATTTATTGAAAACAATACCTTTACCTAAATAAGCAGCATTTTTAGAATCATTCACTTCTTTAAATAAAGGATCAAAGCCAGCACTAACATCACTAGATAACATCATAGAATTAGCCATAGTTTTTCTTACAGATAAGAAACTATCATCATTGCATAAATGTAATAATTCAGCTACAGTATTTTCAAAGAATAATGATTGAGCACCAGTTGCACCAACACTACCAATTTCTTCTTTATCTACTAATATACAACAAGCAGTATATTTAGGGTTTTCGATATCTAAGATAGCTTTTAATGAAGTATAAGCACAAACACGGTCATCATGTCCATACCCCATAATCATACTTCTATCCATACCATAATCTCTTGCTTTACCACTAGGTACAACTTCAATTTCTGCAGATAGGAAATCTTCTTCTTCTATATCATATTTTTCTTTTAGTAATTTAAGAATATTTGCTTTTACAGCATCTTTTTCTTCATCTTTTAAAGGAATACTTCCAATAGTTACATCTAAAGCTTCTCCTTCAATAACTTTTGCAGCAGGTTTTTGTAATTGATCTGCAGCTAAGTGAATTAATAAATCACTAATACCTACAACTGGATCATTATCATCTTCACCAATAACAACATCTACAACAGTTCCATCTTTTTTTACTACAACTCCATATAATGATAAAGGAATTGTTACCCATTGATATTTCTTAACTCCACCATAGTAATGAGTATCTAATAAAGCAAAACCATCACTTTCATATAAAGGATTTTGTTTTAAATCCAAACGAGGTGAATCAATATGAGCTCCTAAGATTCTCATTCCTTCTTGTAAAGGTTTTTCACCCATTATAAATAAAGCAATGTTCTTATCTTTATTAATAACATAAACTTTATCTCCTGCTTTTAAAGAAGAATATTCTTCTATACTTTTAAATCCTTTTTCTCTAGCAAGTTTTAATGATTCTCTTACACATGCTCTTTCAGTTTTTCCTAATGAAATAAAATCTTTATATCCTTCATTAAAATCCATAACATCTTTATATTCGTTATGGGCATATTTTTCCCATGCATTTTTTGCGTACATAATTACTCTCCTTTATTTAATTCTAATATTTTTAATAAGACTTCAACTTGTTTTTCCATCATAGTAATAGAAACATATTCAAATGGCCCATGATAATTAAAACCACCAGTTCCTAAATTAGGACAAGGAAGTCCCATATACGTTAAATTAGCACCATCAGTACCACCACGAATAGGTACAGTATGTGGTTGAATACCACATTGTTTTAATGCTTCCATAGCATTATCTACAATATACATATTTTTAACAATATGTTCTTTCATATTGAGATAAGTTTGTTCTATTGTTAATGAAACGATATCATATCCATATTTATTGTTCAAGAATTGTGCAATATTTTTAAAATCATCACATTGTTTTTTAGCCAATGTTAAATCATGATTTCTAATAATATATTCCATTGTTGTTTTTTCACAATGACCATGAATATCATGTAAATGATTAAATCCTTCATATCCTTCAGTAGACTCAGGTCTTTTATGAACTGGCAACATTGCATCAAATTCTTGTGAAACATGAATAGAATTAATCATTTTGTTCTTTGCAGAACCAGGATGAATACTTTTTCCAGTGATTTCTACTACAGCACTAAAAGCATTAAAGTTTTCATATTCTACTTCTTCAATACTTCCTCCATCAATAGTATAAGCATAATCAGCGTTGAATCTTTTCACATCAAAGTTTTCAGTACCTCTACCTACTTCTTCATCAGGAGTAAAAGCAATTTGAATATCATTATGTTTAAATTCTGGATGACTCATGATATATTCAGCCATTTGCATAATAATAGAAATACCTGCTTTATCATCAGCACCTAAAAGTGTTGTTCCATCAGTTGTAATTAAATCATGATTAATAACTTTTGATAAGTTAGTAAACTCTGCAGGATCTAGAGTTAAATTTAAATCTTTATTTAAGATAATTGTATCACCTTGATATTGACGAATAATTTGTGGCTTAATATCTTTTCCACTTGCATCAGGTGAAGTATCCATATGAGCAATAAATCCAATAACTTTTCCTTGATGATTATTATTAGATGGAATAGATGCATATACAATTCCATGCTCATCTAAAGAAGCATTTTCAATACCTAATGTTTTTAATTCAGAAACTAAATATTTCCCTAATTCTAATTGTTTTAAAGAAGAAGGTGTTGAAGTGGATTTAGGATCTGATTGTGTATCAAAACTTACATATTTTAAAAATCTATCTTCTATTTTCATTTTATCCCTCACTTTCATAAAATATATTATACATGGAAAATGACTAATAATCTATGATATAATTTTATAAAAGTATAAAAAGGGGGATGAATATGAATCAAACAATTAAAGATATTTATAACAGAAAATCAGTAAGAGTTTTTCGTGATGAATCTATCACTGATGAAGAAAAAAGAATTATTTTAGAATCAGCATTACAAGCACCTACAGCAGGAAATATGACATTGTATTCTATTATTGACGTACAAGATCAAGAACTTAAAAATAAACTTGCTGACTTATGTGATCATCAACCATTTATTAAAGATGCACCACTTGTTTTATTATTTGTCGCAGATTATCAAAGATGGTATGATTTGTTTCAACATTACTGCACAGAGTCACCTAAACTAGATTATGCTGATTTGATATTAGCTGGAGAAGATTGTATGATAGCTGCACAAAATGCAGTTGTTGCTGCTCAATCTTTAGGAATAGGGTCATGTTATATTGGAGATATATTGGAAAATTATGAGGTGAATAGGGAGTTGTTCAATCTTCCTCAATATGTATTGCCATATATACTTCTTGTTTTTGGAAAGCCAACTCAACAACAAATGGATCGAGAAAAGCCAAAACGTTTTGATTTAGAAGACATTGTATATCAAAATCAATACAAACAAAAAAACATTGATGAATTAACATCAATGATTCAAAATCGTATTCATAAAGATGATATAGAAAGTTATGTACAAGCTTTTGCTAAACGTAAATTCTATGCTGAGTTTAGAGAAGAAATGAATAGGTCTGTAAGAGCTATGTTAGATTCATGGATGAAATAATAGAAAAGACTGTGACTTTTGAAGTCTACAGTCTTTTATTCGTCAACATCAAATTTCTTAATAGAGGTTGATGTGACTTCTATATGTTTACGATATAAAGAAATATTAATCACACGACTTCCTACAGCATAAATAAGAGCCATACTTGGTACAGCAATCAATAAACCAAAGAATCCAAATAAATTTCCAAAAACAACCAAAGCAAAGAGTACATATAAACCAGAAATACCAACTGCATTTCCTACAACACGAGGGTAAAGAACATTAGATTCAAATTGTTGAATAATAATAAAACATATTGCAAAAATGAGTGCGACAGAAGGTTCAACAGCCAACACCAATATAAAACTAACTCCAAATCCTACAAATCCTCCAAACATAGGAACTAAGCTGGAGAATCCTATAATAAAGGCAAGCAATTCAGGAAAAGGCATACTTGTAATTCTAAATCCAAAATACATTAAACACATTAATATACATGACTCTAACAATTGCCCTGAAACAAATCCATTGAAATAATGATTTGCTTCAGTTCCAATATCAAAGATCACTAAAGCACGCTTATATCCAAAAATAAAAGTGACAATTTTTTTAATTTGTCTAATATGTGTCTCTTTATTTGCAAGTAAATAAAGAGACATAATAAATGAAGTAATAGCTGTAACAAAGATACTGAATATTCCAAATGATTGAAATAACAAGCGTAAACTTACAGTCGTAATATTTCCATCGTTTGTAGATAATAAACGATTTAAATCTAGTGAAGCTAATGCTTGTTGGATTGTTTCGTAGTTGATTGTATAATTGATATGTAATTTTGTAAAAATATCATTAATCATAGATACCAGACGACTTGTATAATTAAATATATTAGTAATAATTAAAGCAATACTTTCACCAAGTCTCGGAATAATAAATGAAGAAAAGAGAATGATTAATAAAAAGGTAAGAATAAGAGTTGTTGCTAAAGCAAGAGCTCGTCTTAACTTCTTTTGTTTGATTTTATGACTATAGAGCTTTTCTATTTTTTTCATTGGAATATTTAATATAAAAGCAATAATTGCAGCAATATAAACTGGTGTCGCAAGGGATAATAAATAACCTATAGTAGAAAAAACTGTCTCATAATTAAACAAGATAAATGCCAAAACCACAGCATAAGTAATATAGGTTAACATCTTATTCTTTTTTACAAAATATGTTTTATCAATCATGCATTTCACCTCTTTGTGTATATCCTATGATATCATATTTTGGTTAAAATGTGTAGTTCATTGTAATCACATACAAAACATGATAAAATACTTAAAAGGTATAAAAAGGAGGTTTTTATGAAACGATTAACTAGAAGAGCACAAGTGCTTATATTTGCTTTGATAATCATGATATTTGTAGGTATAGGATTTTACTTATTTATGCCTAAAGAGACAAAACAAGCAAATCCTGAATATACAATAGAAGTAGTAAAAGAAGATCAAAAACTCGTTTCAGTTTATAAAGATGCGATTTCTAAAGAACAATCTTCCTCTTCTTATACGCCTTGTACACTCACAGTTGAAAAAGGGACAAAAATTAATGACTATACATTATCACAAAAACAAACCTTTACGAAGTATATGAAACTAGAAGGCCCAGACGGTAAAGAACAACTCAAAAAATCTAAACAAGTGATTACACATTATGCATATTCTTTATTATTAACTGGGGATATTATAGAAAAGACAAATAAAGATACAAATGAAAAAACATATGAAATTGTAAATGCAAGAATTTCATATGATTATATTCCTATGGTGTTATTAAGCAATGAAAATAGTGTAAGTATTATGAATAAAGAGAAAACAAAAGAGAAAGTTGTTAATCTTAATGACTTTCAAAATGCATTAAATGAAGTCAATAAACGAGAAACTATGTTATCTTGGTAAAATGTGTTATATTATATATATAATAAAAGAAAGAAGGAAAGTAAAATATGAAAGTTGTTGTTTTATTTAAAGAAGGCTTTGAAGAAGTTGAAGCTTTAAGTGTTGTAGATGTTATGCGTCGTGCAAATGTTGAATGTGAAATGGTTGGTATGGATTCAAAAGAAGTTGTTAGTTCACATCAAGTCAAAGTGACTATGGATAAAACTTTTGATGAATCTGTATATGAAGCAGATGTTGTTGTGTTACCAGGAGGACTTCCAGGTGCAACATCACTTAGAGATGATGAAAGAGTTATTGATTTATTAAAAGATTTTAATGCAAAAAATAAATGGATTGCTGCCATCTGTGCTGGACCTATTTCATTAGAAAAAGCAGGTGTTGTTGCTGGTAAAAAATATACATGTTTTCCAGGATTTAATGACCAAATTCCATCAGGAGATTATCAAGATGTGTTGGTATGTGTAGATCAAAATATTATTACTGGTAGAGGACCAGCAGCGTCATTTATGTTTGGGTATACAATCTTAGAACAATTAGGATATAGTTCAAAAGATTTACAAGTTGCTATGCAATACCCATATCTTACAAAATAACAGGATTTCCTGTTATTTTTTCTTAAGAATACGATAGTACATAACAGGTGATTTAACAATGCAAAGAAAATATTTTTTGAAAACTGATAGAATAGGTTTTTCAATATGGAATCAAGAGGATTTTGATAATGCCAAGGTGTTATGGGGTGATTTTGAAGTCACACGATATATTAGTTTGAATGGAATCTAGACTATAGAAGATATTAAGAATCGACTTCATACTGAAATGACTCATCAATCTTTATATCAAGTGCAGTATTGGCCTATTTTTGAATTGTCAACAAATGAATTGATAGGTTGTTGTGGTTTAAGGCCCTATAAAAAGAATGAATACGAAATAGGTTTTCATCTTAGACCAATGTTTTGGAACAAGGGTTACGCTACAGAGTCAGCAAAAGCTGTTATACAATATGCTTTTACAATATTAAAGGCCAAAAAGATTATTGCAGGTCATCATCCCCTGAATATAAAATCCCAACATGTTCTTAAAAAATTAGGATTTATATATATAGGTGATAAGTATTATGAACCAACGAAACTTTATCATCCCTCATATCAACTAGATAAATATCATTATTTTTGTAAGGGAAAGGGATTGAAGTAAGTTAAATAACAAAGTATTATTGTTGTAGAGTAGATGATAAGAAAAATATGTTTATGGCAGAGGAAAGGATAAGGATAATTATGTGGAAATGTCCGCGATGTGGAAAAGAATTCAAAAGAGAAAATCAAAATCATTTTTGTGGAGAAAAGCCTAAAACAATTGATGAATATATTTTGTCTCAAGATGAAGAGAAACAAGCAGATTTATATCTTGTCAGACAAACACTTCAAGAAGCGTTACCAGAGGCAAAAGAGTGTATTTCATGGGGTATGCCTACGTATAAGCAAAAACATAATATTATTCACTTTGCTGCAGCAAAAAAGCATATAGGACTTTATCCGGGTCCAGAAGCAGTACTCCATTTCAAAGAAGATTTAGAAGGTTATAGTGTCAATAAAGGCACAATACGTATTCCTTATGGAAAAGTGGATACAGATTTTATCACAAAATTAGCAAAATGGTGCCTAGAAACAGGGAATCATGCATAGCATATAACATGATTATATAAAATACCAGTAAACTTTAAGTTTACTGGTATTTTATAAATGCAATAGAATGATCATGGCTATAGTCTTCACTATAATAATAACCATCTACTGTTAATGTTTTTAATTGATCGAGTGTTTTAATTTCATTTAATATCATTTGATTTAACATCATACCACGTGCTTTTTTCACTTTCGTAGATTGTCTTTTTAGTTTATCACCTTGTATTTCTATAAAGTCTATACAATAAAGATGGGGATGTTTCACCATATCTGAAAACTCTTTAGAAGCCAAAGAAATAATAAAATCTTCATCTTTAAAATACTGATATACAGGTGTATGCCAATATTCATAGAGATTAATCCCATGAGGTTTCATAGTCATATCTAAACGATAAAAATCTATACCTGTATTATAATGAAGAGGGCCATAATAGGCACTTAAGATAATAAGATGCTTATCAAGATAATCTAAATGTGATGAATAGTGATCGAGTTCTAATTGTTTAAAGACCATGCCTTGATAAAAAGAAAGAGCAGGTCGTTTTAAAGATGGTGTATGGTAATATTCATAGACTGTTTGGGATTGTTTGGAAGAAATCTTCATAAGAGAGGAAAGTTCTTCATCGTTATATTGTTGTAAGATATGATAAAGATAATCTGTTTGTTCTTTAAATTCGGAATCTTGGATAGTAAAACCATAATCTCGATCTTTCATTGTTTTGCTTGGAGAAATAATAATTTTCATAGTTTTCACCTCTTCAATATTATAAAGTAAAACTTAAAAAGAGAAAAGAAATATGATATAATCACAAACGGGTGAAGAAAATGAATACAATAATTATAAATAAAATACTTATGCACATGTTAGATTTCGAACATGCCAAAATATATCATTCTAAATCCTTTGTAGATTTAAATGAGACATCTATAGACTATTATCGTAAAAAAGTAGAAAAAGCTTTAAATTCTCCAGTGATGAAAGAATTAACTGTAGGTTCTTTACATGAAATGATGTTAAGAAGTGATAAAATGGTGGAAAGTGATGAAGAGTTTATTCACCAGTCATATGAAATTACAGATAAATTATTTGTGTTAGGTTCAGTCATACAGGATATGCCTAACAGCAATGTGTTATTTGTAGATTGTTATAAAAATGGAGAAAAATATTTAGCTATATTAAAACTTAATTATCGCATGATTCCTATGAGTGTAGTAGAAGAAGGTGTTGTGCGTATTACAAAAAAACAAGTTCTACCAATGATGGGTTCAGCTGTTGATGAAGCTATTATTATTAATCATGATAAAAAACAATTGTTCTTGATTGAAAAGAAATTTTTAATTGATGGCAAGAATGATTTTTATTTAAATCCGCAATGGATCAAAGGTGAAGAAAAACTTAATGATAAGCAAAAATTCTCTACTATGAAAAAAGTCATTAAGAAGATGGATGATATATATAATGTTAATGATGGAAAAGCACTTCCATTAATGAAACAAGAAATACAAGAAAGACTAGAAACAAACCAACCAGTAAAACCTTTAGAAATCGTTAAGAAAGTTCTTGAAAAAGATTATCAAGCACAAGAAGAAAGTGAAATCATGATGAAAGATTTAGGAATTAATGAAGAAGATAAGATAGAAACTGTCACTGGTGGTATGGAAACATGTAAACTTGTATTAGACAATGATATTGAAGTCAGTTTACCAATAGAAGAATATTTATCTGGTAGTCATATTGAAAAGAAAAAAGAAGATAATGGAAGTTATTCCATTATCCTAAAAGATATTACTGAAGTTGTAGTCAAATAGTATTATTTTATATGATTTTCATCTAAAGTAAGTTCAATATCACTTATAATCTGTATAAGATCTCTTTTTAATATTTCTAATGAGCCAATAGTGATTCCGTCCATACTATTTAAAACAACACCATCTATAAGATCAGTTGCTTGTGATAAACGTGTATGAATGTTATCGAGAAGCTCTATTATGTTATGATGATTGTTTTCCATATACGTTCTCCTTCAAAGAGATATTATAGTGATATCTTTCAGTATATTCAATATATTTATATCATAGTTATGAATAATAGACGAGAAAATGTTAAATTCTCGTTTTTTTATTTCTATATATGTCAATAATGATATAGTGATATTTTTCGGTATATTCAATTGACTCATAAAAAGAGATAATAAAACAAAGGACAGTGATAGATATGATTAGTTATAGACCTTTGTTTAGATTAATGAAACAAAAGGAAATTTCTTCATACAAACTGATAAAAGATAAAGTCATAGATGCCAAAACAATGCATAATATAAGACTAGGTAAAGGAATTACAACTTATACTTTAGAAAAGTTATGTAGAGCATATAATTGTACTCCAAATGATATCATTGAGTTTGTAGATGATCCTGTAAAAGATGATTGGAAAAATGTTTTTGAAGAGGATAATGAGTAGTAGAGGGTTATTGTGATAATCCTTTTTTGTTTGGCTATTTTTATATGTATGCTAAGAATATTGATGATTTTTTGAGAAAAATCATGTATAATATATTCTATGAAAGGGGTTTAATTATGGCTAAATTAGATAATTTTTTAATCCAGCTTTTCCATGAAGGAAACTGCTTAGAAATGTATAAAGTTTTTGGAGCCCATTTCACAGAAGAAAATCAACAAAAAGGGGTACGTTTTACAGTTTATGCACCTCATGCATTAAATGTACAGGTTGTTGGTGATTTTAATGATTGGGACGGGGAAGAGTTCTACATGGAAAAATATACTGATGGTGGTATATATACATTGTTTATTCCTAAGGTAAAACAATATGATAAATATAAATATCGTATTGAAACACCTAGTGGAGCATGGGTGGATCGTGCAGATCCATATGCGTTTTTCAGTGAACTAAGACCAGGGACTGCATCTAAAGTTTATAAGATGGATGGCTATCGCTGGGCAGATAAACGTTGGTTGAATAAACGTACAAAGAATTTTGACAAGATTTTAAATATCTATGAAGTGAATATTGGATCTTGGAAAATGAAGAAAGATTTCACTGATGAAGAAGATGGTGAATACTATAGTTATGATGAGATGATTGATCAACTTATTCCATACGTTGTAGAAAATGGGTATTCACATATTGAGTTGATGCCTCTTACTGAATTTCCTTTTGATGGTTCATGGGGATATCAAGCAACAGGGTATTTTAGTGCTACAAGTCGCTATGGAAACCCAAAACAATTGATGAATTTTATTAACGCATGTCATAAAAATAACATTGGTGTGATTATGGACTTTGTGCCTGCACATTTTGTGAAAGATGGACATGGACTTTATCAATTTGATGGTGGATATGTTTATGAATATCCTGATATTAATTTGAGATATACAGAATGGGATAGCTGTTATTTTGATTTGGGTAGAGAAGAAGTGAGAAGCTTTTTGATGTCATCTGTTCATTTCTGGGCGACTTATTTCCATATTGATGGTATTCGTTTTGATGCAATCAGTAATTTAATTTATTGGAAAGGGAATAAAGAAAGAGGAGTGAATGATGGCGCTATTGAGTTTATGAAACGTATGAACTCACATATGAATGGTTTATTTCCAGGAGTTATGCTGATAGCGGAAGATTCTACTGATTATCCAATGGTTACAACTGCGCCACAATCAGGAGGATTAGGTTTTGATTATAAATGGGATTTAGGTTGGATGAATGATACACTTTCATATTTCAAAAAAGATCCTATCTATCGTCAATATCCAGATGTGCACAATAAATTAACTTTTTCTATGATGTATTTTTATAGAGAAAATTATATTTTGCCATTCTCTCATGATGAGGTTGTTCATAGTAAAGGGACAATCTTAGATAAGATGTGGGGAGATAATGATCAAAAATTTGCACAATGTAAAGCATTATATCTCTATATGATGACACATCCAGGAAAGAAATTAAATTTTATGGGGAATGAACTAGGAGAATATAAAGAATGGGACGAAAAGAAAGCTCTTGGTTGGAATATTTTAAAATATCCGCAACATGATTCATTCCATAGATATATACATGATTTAAATCATATGATTATCAATCACCCTGCACTCTATCAATATGATTATTATCCAGAAGGATTTGAATGGTTAGTGGTAGATGATTGTCAACAAAGTGTCTTTGCATATGCAAGATATGCACCAAATGGTGAAGTTTTGATTTGTGTGATGAATTTTGTTGGAAATAAACACACAAATTATCGTATACCTGTACCAAAAGCAGGAACTTATAAAGAAATTATCAATAGTGATACAGATTATTATACAGGTAGTCATTTTATAAATAAAAGAGCAATTCGTTCTAAAAAAATTCCAGCTGTTAATAAAGAAGATTCTATTGGGGTCAATATTGCACCATTTTCAGCTATGATATTTGAATTGAAAAAATAGATTTTCTATAATTTCTCGCTATATCTCTATCTTGTTAGTCTATGTCATATAAAGATTTTTTAAGTCTAAAATCTAGAAAGATACATAAAATAAAGTCAAGAGATAAGAGAAATAAAGAAGGTTCTATAACATCACAAAGATAAAAAACTATGAGCAAATACAGATTTTGATTAAATTCGAAAACCTAAAAAGAAAGGAGTAGCTACTCAACACAATATCTATATAATAAGCTTCATGTCAACATGTTATATATGCATATAAGTTTTATAAGTCAAAACTTTGAGCTTTAAAAATTGTGAAAGAGAAGTCAAACTTGTAGTGGATATTATCTAGCAACATGTATACAAGTAGCTTAAGAGTCATAAAAGTCGATAGAGCGAAATATACTCAAAGAAGATATATTTTGAGTAGCAAAAATAAGAAGATGTTTAAAACTAAGGAAGAATTTAAATATGAATTTTCAAGAAGAATTATAGAGTCTTACGGCAGAACTGTTGAAGAATCACATATTACTGAAAAATTTATGGTTCTTGAAACAATGGTCAGAGATTATGCTTCAGTCAACTGGGCAATGACAAAAATGGCAACACGCACAAATTACCAAAAACAAGTTCATTATTTTTCAATGGAATTTCTAATTGGAAGACTATTGGTTAATAATATGATGAATTTAGGTATTTATGATATTGCTAAGGAAGGTCTTGCTGATTATGGAATCAATATTCATGAATTGGAAGAGTTAGAATCAGATGCTGGACTTGGAAATGGAGGGCTTGGAAGATTAGCTGCTTGCTTTATGGACTCTCTAGCATCACTTTCATATCCTGCATTTGGAAATACAATACGTTATGAATATGGTTTATTTAAACAAAAAATTGAAAATGGATACCAAGTAGAAGTTCCTGATCAATGGTTAAAACTTGGGAATATGTGGGAAGTTAGAAAACCAAAACACGCTGTTGATGTTAAATTCTGGGGACATGTTGTATGGAATGAAGAAACTGGTAAATGGGAACATGTAGATGCAGAATGTATTCGAGCAGTACCTTATGATATGCCAATTGTAGGAAACGATACAACTGTCACAAACACTTTACGTTTATGGCATGCAGAACCTAGTGATCAAATTCCATCTAATAAAGATTTTAGACAATATGCTCAAGAAGTAAGAGATATCTGTCAAAACTTATATCCTGATGATTCTACACTTGCAGGAAGAACTCTACGTTTAAAACAACAATATTTCTTTGTATCAGCTGGAGTTCGTGCAATTGTGAAAGCTCACTTAAGAATTTATCCATCACTTAATAATTTCCATGAAAAGAATGTTATTCAATTGAATGATACACATCCTGTATTGGTTATTCCTGAATTAATGAGAATATTAATTGATGAATATGATATGGATTGGGATGAAGCATGGCATATTACTTCACATACTTGTGCATATACAAATCATACAATTCTTGCTGAAGCATTAGAAAAATGGCCTGTATCAACAATGCAAGCATTATTACCACGTATTTATCAAATTATTGAAGAAATTAATAGACGTTTTATTGGATTTGTAAAACAAGCAAGCGATAATGATGATGATTTATTATATCGTGTTATGATTATTAGAGATGGTCAAGTGCATATGGCTCATCTTGCGATTGTAGGAAGCTTTAGTGTTAATGGTGTTGCAAGATTGCATACACAAATTTTAAAAGAACAAGAAATGAGTGACTTCCATTTCTTATATCCTAAAAAGTTTAATAATAAAACAAATGGTATTACACATAGAAGATGGTTGGCATATTCAAATCCAGAATTATCAACATTAATTAATGAAACAATTGGTAATGATTGGATGAAACATCCAGAACAATTAGAAAAATTATTAGAATATGCTGATGATTCTATTATTCAAGGAAAATTCTATAATGTTAAACAACAAAGAAAACAAATTCTAGCTGATTATATATATAAACACAATGGAATTAAAGTTGATGTCAACAGTATCTTTGATATTCAAGTAAAAAGATTACATGCTTATAAACGTCAATTATTAAATATTATGCATGTGATTTACTTATATCAAGAAATGAAATCAAATCCAGATTTTAGAATTTATCCAAGAACATTTATCTTTGGAGCAAAAGCAGCACCAGCATATTATTTTGCAAAGAAAGTTATTAAATTAATTAATAGTGTTGGTGAAGTTGTTAATAATGATCCAGAAACAAATAAATATTTAAAAGTTGTATTTATTGAAAATTATGGAGTGACTATTGCTGAAAAAATCATGCCTGCTGCAGATGTATCTGAACAAATTTCAACAGCTGGTAAAGAAGCAAGTGGTACTGGTAATATGAAGTTTATGATGAATGGTGCAGTGACTTTAGGAACACTCGATGGAGCCAATGTTGAAATTGCTGAACGTGTTGGTGATGACAATATTATCATCTTTGGTTTAAAGGATAATGAAGTGAATGATTTAAGATATAGTGGTCATTATAATGCATGGGATTATTATAATAATAATCCACATATTAAACGTGTTGTTGATTCATTAGTAGATGGAACATTCCATGAATCAAGAGAAGAATTTAGAATGATCTTTGATGAGTTAATGAACAGAAATGATGAATACTTCTTATTTGCTGATTTTGAAGAATATGTACAAGCTCAACAAAAAGTCGATGAGTTATATCAAAATCGTTCAAAATGGAGTGAAATGTGTTTAACAAACATTGCTAAATCTGGTTACTTTTCTTCTGATAGAACTATTGAAGATTATGTTAAGGATATTTGGAAATTAGAAAGAGTAAAAAGATAGAAAGACAAATACAAGTTCTTTAAGAACTTGTATTTTCTACTTTGTTATCATAGTTTTTCGTATATAACTATGATATACTTTGATTAAATAGGTGTTGTTAGCTAGAGAAAGGGTGAGCTATATGGAAGATTCTGCAGTAAGAATGAAAGCGTATGCAATTAATTTTAATGAGATTCATGTGTTTTTATCAAAGAATTACTATAATGGAATTAGTAGTAAGTTTTATTTTAAAGATGTACATACTGATGAATTGGTATTACTCAGTGGAGATGCATTAAATACAAGTAGTGAACCAGGATATCAAGAATATGCATTTCATATTTCTTTTACAATGGGAAAAGTGTATAAAGTCATGGATGCATATGGTCTATCTTGTTTTTTAGATTATTCCAGAGTTGCTTTGTGTAAAGAATTTGATGAATTATATTATTATGACAAAGATGATTTAGGAAATACTTATACAAAAGAAGCAACAACTTTTAAGTTATGGGCACCTTTATCAACAAATGTTATATTAAAAATTAAGCATAATCAAAAAACATCTTTATATACGATGGAAAGAGGAAGTAAGGGTGTTTATAGTTATACAGTTGAAGAAGATTTAGACAATGCGCGATATGTTTATCTTGTAAGACAGGGTGAATATTATGTCAGATCACTAGATCCTTATGCTTATGCGTCTTCTTCTAATGGAAGAGATAGTATTGTTGTGGATTTAAGTAAGGTAGATGTCCCAGATGTGAAACTTCCGCCATTAGAACATAAAACAGATGCGATTATTTATGAGACAAGTGTACGAGATTTTTCAATGTCTTCTTCTAGTGGGATGAAGCATCAAGGGAAGTTTTTAGCTTTTACTGAACAACATACATCTACGGATAGTGGAAATCCTACGGGAATAGATTATTTAGCGTGTTTAGGTATTACTCATGTGCAGTTAATGCCAATCCAGGATTTTGCGACTGTAGATGAAAAAAATCCAATGGAATTATATAATTGGGGTTATGACTCTTCTCAATATAATGTCACAGAAGGAAGCTATGTGACAGATCCTAATGATGGCTATAAAAGAATTATCGAAGCTAAACAAATGATTGCTGCATTACATGCAAGAGGTATGAGAGTTGTTATGGATGTGGTGTATAATCATATGCATGATGTGAATAATAATTCATTAGAAAGAACAGTTCCTCATTATTATTTTAGAAGAAGAGATGATGGAAGCTTATCTAATGGATCATGGTGTGGCAATGATTTGAATACACAAGCAAAGATGTGTAGAAAGTATATTTTAGATATGTGTAAACGTTGGCAAACTTTATATCATGTAGATGGATATAGATTTGATTTAATGGGTATTATAGATATTGAAACAATGTCTATGGTAGAAAAGCAATGTAGAGAAATGGATCCTTCATTTTTAGTTTACGGTGAAGGGTGGAATATGGATACAGCATTACCTGAAAATGAACGTACGACAATACAAAATAATCATCAAGTTCCTTTTATTAGTTTCTTTAATGATTTCTTTAGAGATACACTAAGAGGAACGAATCAAATGGAAACGAAAGGATATTTTTCAGGGGATACGTATAAAACAAATGATGCTATGAAAGCAATGTGTAATTTTGAAATGTTTGATCATATTGCACAATCTATTAATTATGTAGAATGTCATGATAATGCGACATGTTATGATAAATTATGCGTTTCTAATTATCATGAGGATGAAGAAACAAGAAAACGTAGATTAAGATTAATGTTAGCGGCTGTTATTTTATCTCAAGGTATTCCATTTATTCATAGTGGTCAAGAGTTCTTTAGAACAAAAAATTGTCTTCCAAATACTTATAATGCTGGAGATCAAGTGAATGCATTGGACTGGTATAGAAAAGATTGTGAAAATGCAACAGTTGAATTTGTACAGTTTTTAATTCATTTAAGAAAGAATAATCCTTGTTTTAGATATGACAGTTATGATATGATACATAAAAATGTGAAAATGGATAACATTGCACATCGTATGATAAAATACTCTTTACATCAAGAAAATGCAGAATATAGTGATATTATTGTCTATTTTAATGCATCTAGTGATTCTATAGAAGAACCTGTAGAAGAAGGATATAAGGTTTTATATCATACGGATAAAAAAGAAATTATGTATCAAAAATTAAGTATTACAGGTATTTCTCTTGTAATACTTGCAAGATAGGAGACACTATGAAATTAATTGTTGGTTTAGGAAATCCTACAAAAGAATATGAAGCGACAAGACATAATGTAGGATTTATGGTTTTAGATCATTTGGCAGATGAAATGAATGTTCGCATTGATCAAAAGAAATTTAAAGGTGAATATGTGAAATTGAAATATAAAGGTGAAGATGTTATTTTGTTAAAGCCTATGACTTATATGAATAATTCTGGAGAATCAGTTATTCAAGTTATGAATTTCTTTAAGGTTGATGTTGAAGACTTAATTGTTATTTATGATGATTTAGATATGCCTACAGGTAAATTACGATTACGCCAAAGTGGGAGTGCAGGAGGACATAATGGAATTAAAAGTATTATTGCCCATGTACAAACTCAAAACTTTAAGCGTATTCGTGTTGGAATTGATAGACATCCACATATTCCAGTCGTTGACTATGTACTTGGGAAGTTTACCAAAGAACAACAACCTTTTATTCAAGAGGGGATTGAAAATGCGAGTCAAGCTGCACTTATGTCTATAGAAAAGGACTTTGTTGCAGCCATGAATGCATTTAATTAGGAGGAAGAAATGAAGAAGATTATTAATATATTAAAAAATAATCCTGCTTTTCTGACAATGCAAAAAGAAAAAGGCGAGATTGTTGTATCTCATGCTGGTGATGAGGCTATCCTCATCGCTAGTACTTTTTTCTGTTTACAAAAAACAATGTTAATTGTAAAAGATAGTCAATACCAAGCTCAGCTTTTATATCAGGAACTTTATCCATTATTAAAAAGTAAAGTTTCTTTTTTTCCATGTGATGAATCTTTAAGAATAGAAGCTTTGGCTTCATCACAAGAAATGATGGGAGAAAGAATTAATACACTTGCAGCTCTATGTGATTCAAAGCCAAGAGTTGTTATATGTCATACACATAGCTTTATTCGCTATATTCCACATATTGATATCTTTAAAAGATATATATTGAAGTTACGTGTGGGAGAAACAATTGACCCTTTAACATTAAGAGAAAAACTCATCAAAGCAGGATATCAAATGATTCAAAGAGTTGATGAACCTTTTTATTTCTCTAAACGAGGAGGCGTTATCGATGTTTATTCTATCCAATATGATAATCCAATACGTATAGAATTCTTTGATGACGAAGTAGAAAGTATACGATTCTTTGATGCAAATACACAAAGATCTTTAGAATCAATTAAAGAAGTAGATATACTTCCTGCAACTGATTTGTTATATGACGAACAAGAAGTAAAAGACGTTGTGAGTCAAGTAGAAACATTATTAGAAAATACCAACTGTGAAGATTATCAAGATGATTTAGATGAAGAAATTTCTATAGATATTGAAGCACTTAAGAATCAAAGCTACTCATTACGTATGTATCAATACTTAAGTCTATTTTCATCATCAACAACGCTATCATCATACTTTGATGATGTTATTTTCATAACTTCAAGTTATGAAAAAATAAAAAGATTATATAATCAATATGTTGAAGAATCATTCTTTTATACACATGAATTACAAGAAGTTGGTAAAATGGTTAAAGGATTAAAACTCTTTGAAGAGATTGATCCATTATTAAAATCAATAGATATTCATTTTGTTGATTTCAAAACAAATGATAAACAAGTCTCATTTGTTACACAACAAGTTCAATTGCCATTACTTAATGAAAAACAATTTATACAAAATATAAAAGATTACTTAGTTAAAAATAAAATATTAATGTGTTTAGATAATAATCATCAAGTGGATATTATGGTACGTTTATTTGATGAACACCAAATCCATTACACAATGGTCGGAAATGATGATGCTATCTATGATGGCGTGAATATCTATGTAGGTAATCTCAAAACAGGTATGGAGTTTTACGAAGAACATGTTGTCTTACTTACAGAGAGTGAAATCTTTAAAGCAGGAGGCCAAAAGAAAAAAGGCTATATTAAATATAAAGATGCTAAAATTATCAAAGATTATACTGAATTGAATATAGGAGATTATGTTGTCCATGATGTTCATGGAATTGGGCAATATATGGGAATCAAGACTCTAAAAGTTAAAGATGTGCATAAAGATTACCTTTATATAGCTTATAAAGGTAATGATACACTCTATATTCCAGTAGAAAACTTTAAATTAGTAAGAAAATATTCTTCTAGAGATGGAAGAGTACCAAAGATTCACGCATTAAATAGTGCAGAGTGGCAAAAAACAAAACAAAGAGTTCGTAAGAAAGTTGATGGATTGGCTGACCAGCTTATTGAACTTTACGCACAAAGAATGAGTCAACCTGGTTTTGCTTATCCAGAAGATGATGCAATGCAAATTCAATTTGAAGAATGTTTTGGATATGAACTCACACCAGATCAAGCAAGATCGGTCAAAGAAATCAAAGAAGACATGGAATTACCAAGACCAATGGATCGTCTATTATGTGGAGATGTTGGTTTTGGGAAAACAGAAGTTGCCTTACGTGCATGTTTTAAAGCTATACTTGCGAATAAACAAGTTGCCTTTTTATGTCCTACAACTATTCTTTCATCACAACACTATCATACAATGATAAAAAGATTTGAAAACTTCCCAGTGAATGTTGCTTTATTAAATCGTTTTACAACAACAAAACAAAGAAAACAAATCTTACAAGATTTAAAAGAAGGCAAGATAGATTTACTTGTCGGAACACATAGAATTCTATCTAAAGATGTTGTATTTAAAGATTTAGGGTTATTATGTATTGATGAAGAACAACGTTTTGGTGTAAGACAAAAAGAGAAAATTAAAGAATTAAGAAAAACTATTGATGTTCTAACTTTAACAGCAACTCCAATTCCTAGAACATTACAAATGTCATTAATGGGTATTCGAGGCCTTTCTCAAATCGAAACACCACCTATGAATCGTATGCCGGTTCAAACTTATGTTATGGAAAAGAGTGAACAATTAATTAAACAAATTATTGAAAGAGAACTAGGTAGAAAAGGACAAGTCTTCTATTTATACAATAAAACATCTAATATAGAATCTGTCGCTAATCAAATAGCAAGAATGATTCCTTATGCAAAAGTAGGCTTTGGACATGGACAAATGCATAAAGATGAATTAGAAGATGTCATGGAAGCTTTTACAAATAAAGAATATGATATTCTTGTTTGTACAACTATTATTGAAACAGGTATTGATATACCTAATGCCAATACAATTATTATAGAAGATGCTGATAAATTTGGATTGGCTCAATTGTATCAAATCAAAGGTCGTGTTGGACGTAGTGAAAGAATGGCTTATGCATACTTATTGTATCAAAAAGATAAACAGATGAGTGAAGAAGCTTCTAAACGATTAAAAGCAATTAAAGAATTTGCTCAATTAGGAAGTGGATATAAGATTGCTATGAGAGATTTAAGTATACGTGGATCAGGAGATATACTTGGAGGAGAACAGGCAGGTTTTATAGATAGTATTGGATTTGATATGTATATGAAAATATTACAAGATGCTATTAAAGAAAAAACTGGTGAAAAACAAGAAGAAAATAAAGAAGTACCTGTACAAAATATTAGTGTTGATGGCTATATACCAGAAAACTATGTAGAAAATGATATCGAAAAACTTAATCTTTATCAACGTATCTATAATTGTCAATCACTAGAACAAATGGCTTCTTTAGAAAAAGATTTAAAAGATTTCTATGGTTCATTACCTAGAGAAGTCAATAACATTGTATTAAAACGTAGATTTGAAATACTATGTACTGAACCTTTCATTGATCAAGTTAAAGAAGGACCACAAGACTTTCAAATTATGTTAACACCTGACTTTACAAACTCTATACAAGGGGATCTATTATTTGAACTGGTGAATCGTTTATTCAAGAAACCTATTATAAAATATATTAAAAATGAAATCGTACTAATGATTCCGACAAATCCAGGATGGTTAGTACTTGCTATAGAATTGTTATATGAGTTAAAGAAATGGTATACATGTTTATAAATAAAAAATGAGCAAGGAGTTATTTACAACTTGCTCATTTTTGCCTGTTTTACAAGAAAAATCAATGATGCTGTTGAAAAATAAAAGGGTGTCGGGTAAGGAATATATCTATAAGGTAGTCAGAGAATATATGAATGATGACGAATAGAAGAAAACTTTCGATTCAAGAAGTGACAGTATGGATTTGAAAATATGAGAGTAAGAACGTTGAAGACAATGAATGCATTGAACTGCTAATATATAGAGATGCTAGTAGGAAAGGTGGAAACAAGCTTTTGACCATAAAGATAATCGAATGAGCTTATAAAAGTTAAGCCTTATCTTTTGAAATATAAGAAATCCATTACAAAATATGGGAACTTATAATAAAAAAATATTGTTATTTTGTGTGAATATGGTAAAATATTGAACATGTGATGAAAGGAGTGATTTATTGAGATAGGGGTATATAGTATATTGAATAGTAAAATCGACCTTTTGAAAAAACGCTGACGGTCAGCAGGTCATTGCCGATTTTATGACTGAATAAGTCTTATTGTGGGTTAGAAGCCCAATTTTATGAGCGTATACTTGTAGAATCAATAAGAGTATTAAAAGCAATATGCTATATAAAGCTCAATGGATCTGATAAAAATTGAATAGAATCAAAATAATCAGTAGTTACAAGTGCTCTAAGAAGAGAGGAGTATTTTAATGAAAAAGTTATTTTTAATGTTATTATCTATGGGATTGCTTGTGGGATGTAGTAGTAATCAAGTAAATATGAGTGATGAGATGAAAATAAACAATCCTATTGACTTGTCAAAAGAAGATGGTGCTGATAGTGTTGAAAGAGATGGAGATCATAAGGATTCAATCTATTATTCACATCCAGATTTTTATAATATGGAGTCTACAGAATCATTAACAATTTTAAGTCATTTTCAGACATTACAACAATCTTCAGAATGGAGTTGTGGTGTTGATAGTGCATTAATGGTATTAAATTATTTTGATAGATTGAATAATCATACAGAAGAATCACTTGCTAAATTTCGTACAAATGGATTGGCACAAGAAGCAACAAGTTTAGAATCAATGATCAAAATCTTTGAAGGTGTTGGGAATATGGAAATTCACTCAACATATGATTATACTAAAGAAGAAGCAGCTGAAAAGATTAATTTGGAAATGATTCGTAATTATTTACAAGATGGTATTCCAGTTATGGTTGCATGGAATGATTGGGGAGGACATTGGCAAACAATTATTGGTTATGATGATATGAAAACAGAAACAACACAAGATGATGTGATTATTGTGGCTGATTCATATGATACAACTGATCATAATCAAGATGGATATGGAATCATTCCAGCAGAACGTTTTTATTACAATTGGACAATGTATGATTTCTTCGAAAAGAATTACCAAATTGATGAAAGAGATCATTTATTTATTGCTGTAGAGCCTAAATAGGAGAGGATAAAAGCCTCTTCTTATTTTTATATTATAAGGCAAATCAGTCTTTAAAATATTATGAATTATTTACCAACATAAACAAAATTTAAGAGCGATTTTCCATAAATTGTTGAAGAGTATAGAAAGCATTTGGTAGACTTGTGTAAGCTCATTGAATAATGACAATTCCCTAAGATATCATGTTTGTGGAACAATGCTTGTAACCAGAAAATAAAAACATTCGATATCATTATGCAGTTATATCTATTCATCAAAAAGCAATTGCTTTACATCATGCAATCATGAAACAATAAAAAGTATCAAGGTAGTAATGGAGAACATGTTTAGCAAATGTATATTTGTACGTGATAGAGGATATGATGCCAATATCATATTTGACTATTTCATTAATCATATAGAAGATGAATTGATAATCAGATTGAAGAAAACAAGAAATCAAAAATAGTTGAGCAAAATCAATTGATAATGTGGACGCCTATCTATAATATTATCAGATATAAAAAGAAATAAAAATTTTATGAGATAAGAGAAAAGAAGAAATATATGTAGCTTCATCTAAAGCAGTAAAGACGGGAATCTATTATTTGAACTGGTGAATCGTTTATTAAACCTATTATAAAATATATTAAAAATGAAATCGTACTAATGATTCCGACAAATCCAGGCTGGTTAGCACTTGCTATAGAATTGTTATATGAGTTAAAGAAATGGTATACAAGTTTATAAATAAGACAAAGAGGAAGAATTGACTTTCTCTTTTTTACTATTATGGGTGAATAATGTAATTATGACTTATATATGCCAAAGATATTGACAAAAATAAATCTACTTAATATCATATTTAATAGAAAAGAGATGATATATATGGATAGAATCATGACAAGAAAATTAAGAAGGCTATTACTTATACTCTTTGTTGTTGTTATTACAGTAATTAGTATCATTTCATATGAATCTGCAATCGCGAACTTTGAAAATGATATGAGTCAAATTATTAATCAGATTGTTGATACATATAATTCATATCGAGAAGATGAAGAAAGATTAAATGAACTTTTTACAAGAGATTATACAAATAGAGCCAAAGCTATTAACTATGTATTATCTTTGGAAAAACAAATGAACTTATCTTTGCTTCAAAGAGTGGCTGATGTTATGGGTGTTGAAGGTATAGATTTGATAGATTCTCATGGAAAAGTTGTTATGAGTTCATTAGGGCAATATTTAGACAAAGATGTCTTATCTATGTTTGAAAAAAATGATGGAACAGAACTCAAATTTAATGTAAATATAGAACGTCAAGAATATATTATTGTCAAAACACCTTGTACAATAGAAGGATATGGGTCTCTTATCATTAGAGTGAATCAAGATATTTATAATCAATGTCTCGATGATTTAGATATGAGTGAACTCATGAGTGATGTACCGACAATAAGCGAAGAAACATATTTTGTTGTTCAATCAAATAATGATAAAATATTAGGTATTACTTCTAATAATGAACAAGACATTCAAATTCAAGGAACACCAGATATTTCAAAACAATTAGAAGCATGTGTCAATGGAAAAATATTACATATTAATGGTGAATATCAATATGTTAAAACAATTGTTAAAGACAATATGATATTTGGATGCATGTTAACAATGTCGTCTTTATTTCTTGATTTGTTCTTACAAATTGTTGGCATATTTGTTGCGCTCGTATTTATCTTTTTAAGTATTTATATTCTAGTAAGATATACAATAGAAAAATATTTTTCTAATGATTTAAAATTAATAGAACATAGTGTAGATGAACTCATGAATGGTAACTTTGAAACCCATTTCGAAACAAAAGAAGATACGGAATTAAAAAAACTATGTATCATACTCAATAACTGGAGAGAAAGTTACCAACACAAAACGGAAAGAATGTCTCATTTAGTAACATCTTTTAATAATCATGCAGGAGTATTTGAATGTATTGGTTCTATAAAACAGTCATTTTTTTCTGATAATGTAAGACATATATTAGGAATGGAAGAAAAGGAATGGAAAGACGTTTCTCATTCAATAGATAGTTTTCGTGAGTTTATTTATAAATTAAAAGAACAAGAAGATGATAATGCTGTTATTCATATCAATAATAAATATATTGAGATTGTTTTATATGATCAAGGACAAGAATTCTATGGTGCAATTATAGATAAGACAGATGATATTTTAGATAAGATGGTTATAGAAGATGCTTTAGAAAAAGAAAAGATTGCAGCAAATACAGATAATTTAACAGGATTATTAAATCGTAGAGGCTTTGAAGAACAAATTGATGAAGCCTTAAAAAAGAAAAAAGAAGGCGTTATGTTGTTGATGGACTTAGACAATTTCAAAAAAATTAATGATAATTTGGGACATCAAGAAGGCGATAAAGTCTTAATACAGCTATCTTATTATATTGATAAATTTTTTAGAGAAGATGATGTTAAAGGAAGAATGGGTGGAGATGAATTTATTGTTTTTATCAAAAATAATGTAGATAAAAAAGTATTAGAGAATAAATTAAAACTATTTATAGAAGCTGTCCATAAATCATTTCAGTTATATAATGAAAAATATAATTTTTCTATAAGCATTGGAGCGGTATATGTGAGCGATGATATTCAGGCTTATGAAGAGTTATATAAAAAGGGCGATGAAGCTTTATATCAAAGGAAATTATTAGGAAAAGATGGATATTCTATCCAATGATGTTATATCTGTTATACAAAAAAGTCATAATATGTCATAATATAAGCATTGAAATGCTATTGTACGTGTGATATTATCCCAAATATGATATAATAAAAATGGAAAATATAACCATGTATAAGTCATGTTTAATCATATAAGTATGGCATCTGTTATCTTATTGACGTACATTATTTATATGTGTACGTTTTTTTAAAGGGGGAGATTTATATTAAAAGATTGAAAAAAGTGAAATGGCAAACGGTTATAATTGTTGCATTATTATTGGTTGGCTTTGTTGCTTATAGTAGTGTAATATTAGAAACATTCACTGATAAAATTAAATCAATTAGTGAAAAAGAAGCGCTCAAAACATTAGAAAGTGTTTCTGCACAAAATGTAGAACTTGTAAATAGTCGGTTTATAGATGAAATCCATTCTTTACGGATTTTAGCATCTAAAATTGAAAATATTGATCAAAATACATCTTATATTAGTGAAGTTGTGGAACATTTAAAAGATTATAAAGATGTATTAGGTTTTTATACATTAGGAATTACAAATAGAGATGGTATCTGTTATACGACATTAGATGAAGAATTAGATTTAAGTAAGTATGATTATATTCATGAAGGCTTTAGTGGTAAAGAATCTTTTACAGAAAGTTATTTAAGTGAAGATGGGAAATTAAATCTAAATATCTTAGCAGTGCCTGTATATTATGAAAATCGTATAGAATATGTATTAACAGCTTCATATAAATCATCTACATTTTCTGATATATTAAATATTCCCTCTTTTGATGGAGCTGGAAAGAGTCTGGTATTGGATGCAAATGGCAATATTATTAGTAAGTCAATTGTAACACAAGAAGACTATAATATTTTTGATAAAAAAGAACAGTATAGTGATGAATTTAATACGATTATTAAAGATATGCAATCTAATTATATTGGAGATATCACATATATTTATAATGATCAAAGATTTATGGCTTATTATGAACCATTGAATTTTGAAAACTATTACTTAGTGACATATGTTCCTCATAATGATGTATTTAGTAATGTGGATTTTATGTTAGAACTTTTAACGGAGACAATTTCTTATATTAGAGTATTTAATTTTGTGATATTATTGTTATTGGTTGGAGCATATTTATATTTTACAAGATGCTTACATAAATCATTTTATTATGATGGAGTTACAAAACATAACAATTACGATTATTTAAAACAAATTTGTACAAATATGAAGAATATGAATAATAAGGCATTAGTTGTTATAGATGTGGATAATTTTAAAATTATTAATACACGTTTTGGAGAACATGTTGGAAATAAAGTGTTATATGAGATATCAAGAGTATTTCATGATACGCTAGAAAAAGATCAAATTTTTAGAGATAAGAATGATATCTTTGTTGCAATCTTGAGCTATAAAACAAAAGAAGATATTATAAGTAAAATAGATAAATTTAAACAACAGTTAGATGTTTTAATTGATCAAAAGATTATCCCCCATATTCATATCTCTATGGGAATATCATTATGTGAGAACTATATTACTATTGATTCAGCATTTAATGATGCTTTAATAGCAAAAGGAACAATTAAAGGTAAATATAATAAATACTATAGCTTTACAAGTATTAAAGATCGTTTAAGTTTAGAGGAAAGTAAAGAGATAGAAGCTAGATTTCAAAATGCTATTTATCATAATGAATTTAAAGTGTGGTATCAACCTAAATATGATTCTAGAAATCACTCTATTATTGGTGCTGAAGCATTGGTGAGATGGCAAAAAAGTGATGGTGAACTCGTTGCTCCATATAAGTTTATTCCAGTTTATGAACGCAATGGCCAAATCATAGAATTAGATATGGAAGTGATGCGTTTAACTTGTCAAAATATATGTAGATTGAAAAAAGCAGGAATAAAGACTGTTCCTATTTCTATCAATCTTTCTAGATATCAAGTAAAGAATCCTTTGTTTGAAAAACAAATAACAGAAATTATTAATAATTATCATATAGAAAGTCAAGATATTATCTTTGAAATTACTGAAACAGCATTAACTTATAATAAAGAACAAGTTGATAAACTCATAGAAATCATTCAAAGTAAAGGCTTTGAAGTTCATATGGATGATTTTGGAGCAGGCGCATCTGGTTTACAATCATTATCTGGATTCAATTTTAATGCTATTAAAATTGATAAATCATTTATTGACATGATAGGAAATAAAAAGATTAATCTGATTATTCAGTCAATTATATCATTATGCCATAACTTGCATTTAGATGTTATTGCTGAAGGAGTAGAGAAACTAGATCAAGTTCATTTTTTACAAGAACAACAGTGTTATAAGATTCAAGGATATTATTTCTCTAAACCTATTTGTGAAGAGGAATTTAATCAAACATTAGATCATCAAGAATGATGGTCTTTTTNNTTATCTTGACGAATAAATAAATTCATGGTAACTTTAAGAAGTTACTACTAAGGGGCGATTTTATGCATACTATAGAAATTATTCATGCGTTTAGTGAACCTATGAGATTTGCTATTATAGAAACACTTTTAGAACATAAATATAGTGTACAAGAATTATCAAAACATCTTAAAATCAGTGAATCCGCAATATCTCAACACATGAGAGTATTAAAGAAATATAATCTTGTCTATGGACAAAAAGAAGGTTATTCTATGTATTATAGAGTTAATAAGGATTATATTGGTGCGGTATTTGAGAGTTTATGTGATTGGATACAACAGTATCCTACAGAAAATCATTCATCTTATAATGATATTTTGTTATCTATTGAAACAAATATGAAAATAGAGAAGCCTTAAAAGCTTCTCTATTTTGCATAATGATCTAAAATTTCATCTGTATCTATTCCAAGCATAAAACCAATTGTAAAATAATCATCAATAGTATTTTGATAAGCATCGCTTGAATAATTTTGTTGGACTTCTAAAATAGAATGATAGATTTTAAAGAATTGAGAAAGAATATCTTTCTTTTCTGGTATTTCTGTATAGTTTTTAATACTATCAATTTTAAGTTCATATCCAATAGACATTAACATAGTTAAACCATCAAGATAGTTCTCTAACAGTTGTTTATGGTTGACAGGCTCTTTCTTTTCCCAAAATAAATAACATCTTGATTGATCAGCAACTTCTGATAAATCATGTATAAAAGAAAGTATTTTTTGTTGAAGTCTGGTAGTATTTAAGACTTCATTTTGTTTGATTTGAAGTTCTCTATTGATGTAGACTTCATAAAGTTTAGAAACATTGTTCATCATTTTACCGTTATGAAGTGGCTTTATAACAATATAGACTATTTTCCATATTGTCTTTCAAGTCCTTCTTTCTCCTTTCTTTCAAATTTTGTACAATCATATAAAAGTAATATAAATATTATTGTTGTTTCGTATTCTTTTTTATATGATCTTATGAATTTATTATAGCACTTTTGAGTGAAAAAGAAAAATTCTTCTAGAATATTCCTAAATGTTCTAAAAGAATTTTAAGTCCAATAATAATTAATATAATCCCTCCAGCAATTTCTGCTTTTGCTTTATATCTCATACCAAAGAGATGTCCAAGTTTGACTCCTATCATAGACATAATAAAAGTTGTAATACCTATAATAAGAACTGCAGCAAGTAAATTGACATTTAAAAATGCAAATGTGATTCCTACTGCTAATGCATCAATAGAAGTTGCTATGGCTAAAGGTAACATAGCTTTAAATGAAAAATCAGGATCACATGTTTCTCCATATTCAAATGCTTCTTTAATCATATGAAAACCAATAAATGCTAATAAAATAAAAGCAATCCAGTGATCAATACTTTCTATCTTAGATCTAAATTGACTTCCAAGTAAATATCCAATAGCTGGCATAAGACCTTGAAAAAATCCAAAGTATGTTCCACATATTAATGCATATTTCAATTTTAATGTACGTGTTGACAATCCTTTACAAACACTTACAGC
>DEPZ01000051.1:49191-61323 GCA_002359025.1 Erysipelotrichaceae bacterium UBA3379
AAAGCATCCATAGATAAACCTACACCTATAAAAAATATTTCAATAAATCCCATATGCTTTTTCTCCTATTCATCTTTTGGAATATAATCTGTACTGATAATTTTATATGTAAATTGATTGCTTGTAAACTCCTGTATTTCATCTAGAAAATGTATATTTCTTAAATAGCACTGATAACTGACTCTATCAGTGTATTCTTGATGAATGCATTTGATGTTGTATTGTTTTAATAAATGTTCAAATTTACGTGTGAAAGAATAATCAATAGTTATTTCATATAAATCTACAAGTTCTTTTTCTACAATTTCAGCCTCTTTTAATGCTTCAGAGACACTTTGTGTATATGCACGTGTTAAGCCACCAGCACCAAGTTTAATTCCTCCAAAGTATCTTGTGACAATCGCAATAATATTGGTAAGACCTTGCATTTTTAATACATTTAACATGGGCATACCTGCTGTTTGTGATGGTTCTCCATCATCATTGGCACGTTCATGAGTCCCAATGATATAAGCAACACAGTTATGTGTTGCATTTTTGTCACTGTATTTTTCAATCAACTCTTTTGCTTGATCAATGTCACTGCATGGAATGAGGTGACATACAAATTCAGATTTTTTAATAATGATAGTATTTTGTGTATATTCTTTAACCGAAAGCATAATTTCATTCCTTTCTAATTCTATATTATATATCAATTCAATTTATTGTCAAAACTTCATTAATGATTTATAATGAAGTGTAGTAATTACAAAGAAATGAGGGATCATAGTGGGTAAGATTGCTATTTTGGTAGACAGTGGTTGTCAAATAGAAATGAATAAGTATGAAAGTGAAGGTTTATATGTTGTTCCATTATGTATAACAATGAAAAACCACACTTATCTAGATCAAAAAGAAATTACAAGTTTAGAAGTTTTTGAAACAATGGATAGTGAAGATATCATGGTTATGACATCTCAACCATCAACTGGAGAAATGGTAGATGTTATCACAAGAATTAAAGAAGCAGGATATGATGAAATTATTGGTTTACCAATTGCAACCGGGTTATCTTCAACTTTAAATGGTATGAAGGTTGCAAGTGATATGGTTGATATACCGATTACATTAATTGATACAAAAGGAACTGCTGGTAATCAAAAATATTTGGCTTTTACAGCTTTACAATTGGTTAAAGAAGGAAAGAAAGTCATTGAAATAAAAGATATTCTTGAAAATCTTATAGAACATTCGGGTACAATTATTATGGCACCCAATTTAAAGCATCTTAAAAAAGGTGGCCGTATCACACCAGCTGTTGCATTACTTGCAGGTATGTTGAAGATTGTTCCGGTTATGGAGCTTAATTATGATTTAGGTGGTAAAATTGATACTCTTGCTAAAGTAAGAACACTTTCTAAAGCAAGACAAACAATTGTGAATCGTCTTATTGAATTAGGTGTAAATGCCAGAGAATATAAAGTGACTATTGAACATGTTTTATGTGAAGCTTCAGCATTAGAAGTGAAACAAATGGTATTAGACAAAATAGGTGATATGGAAATCGAACTTAGAGAATTACCAGCTGTTGTTGGAGCGCATATGGGTGTGGGAGGATTAGGACTTCAATATATCAAAAAATATAATGGATAAGGAGAAGAATTATGGCACTATTCGATGATATAACAAAGAAAGCTGCAAAGTTTACTGAAGGAGCTATTGATAAGACTCAAGAACTTGCAGGTGTAGCTAAGCTTAAACTCAAGATGAAAAATTTAGAATCTGATTTAGATGATGTTTATGTAGAATTAGGAAAAAGATATTTTCAACAATTAGATGACCAAGATGTTATTATCGATATGGAACTAGAAAATATGTGTCGTCAAGTTAGAGATTATAAATTAAAAATAGAAGATCTAGAAAGACAAATAGAATCACAAAAAACTCAAACAAAATAAAGTTTGAGTTTTAAAAAATTTAACTTTTTCATATAAACACCTAAAAAACGGTTTTTATATACGAATTTTCACAACATCAAATTCGTATACTGTATATAATAGTAGACGAGGAGATGGGAATATGAAAAAGGATTATCAATCAGTAGTAGAAAAAAGTTTATTAAAAAGAAAAGAATATTTATTATCAATTACATCATCTAAATACGTTTTGCATAAGATTTATAGTTGTTTTAGTGAAAAAGCTTTAAAAAAGCTTTTAAATAAAAAAGATGTCTATCAACAATTATATAGAGATGCATGTATTGCTTTATATCAAACATCTTCTTATGATGAAATGGAATATCATTTAATGATGATGAATCAATTTTTTCATGAAGAAAGCTATGATTATATAAAAGATATTATACTTAATAAGTTCATAAAAAATGGGATCGGTTTAAAAGAATATTGTGTATTAAGACATCTTATAGCTTTTGAATATATTCCATTTCAAATATTAGTGAATCAACTAGAACATATGTTTCATGTTTCTTATTTAGAGCTTGCTAAGATATGTTTATTAGAAGATGAATATCATATGGCATATCTTTATTTAAAGAAATTAGATGAATGCAAAGATGAAAAAGTCTTAGATTTATTATGTAGTTATAGTTTAAAAGATTACTTACTATTAAAGAAACATTATCAAACACATAAAAAAGTCATGATTTATCAATAAAATATGAGGTGAAACAATGGGGAAGAAAATGTATTATATTTTAAAAATCATACAATCATGTAAGGATAAAGGGATATCAGCTTCTGATATCCTTTCAAAGCTTAATGAATATGATGTGACTATGAATATTAAAACAGTCTATAGTTGTATAGAAAGAATCAATGAATTTTTTGAAGAATTTGTTGGTAAAAATATGATTGTTGGATCTAAAAAGATAGGATATAGAATAGATAAAGAATTATTTAGTGATGGGGAGTTACAGTTTTTATTAGATAGTATTGCTTTTCATCAGGATTTAAGATATGAAGATAAGCAGAAACTCTTTAATCGTTTAAAATCATTATCTTCCTATCACCAACAAAACCGCTTAATAGAATTTGTTCCTAATGAAAGACATTTAACATTCTCTTTATTTCAAAACATCTCTACAATTATGAAAGCTATTGAAAATAAATCTGTGATTTCTTTTCAATATATTAATTATGAAGTTATACATAATCAATTAAAAGAAGTTGCTTCTTTAAATGGAAATGATAAAAGTATTTATTATGCATCTCCATATCAAATTGTTGTAAGAAATAATCATTATTATTTGATAGCTTATAATGAAAAACATCCAAATCAGCTCACAACATATCGTATTGATCGAATGCGAACAATTATTTCAACAAATATGCCCTTTATAGAAATACGTGAACAATTTGATATGAAAGATGAAATAGATAAAATGATGAATATGTTTATCTCTCATCAAAGAGATACATTGCAAATAGAATGTCATCATAAAATATTAAGAGAAGTGATTTCACGTTTTGGTGAAGATATAGCCGTACAAAAGGTCGCAGATAGTTATATGATAACGATTGAAGATATCGCTATATCTGATGGTTTAATAGGGTGGTTAATGATGTTACAAGATCAAGTGAAAGTCATTTCACCTTTATATTTGCAAGAAGAAATGAAAAAGCGTATTACAAAAATGCTTCATCAATATGAAAATATGATATAATGTTTTTTAGGTGATGATTATGCAAAAGATAATGATAATAGAAGATGATTTTGCAATTGCTTCTACTTTAAAACAACATTTAGAAAAATGGAATTATGATGTCTTTGTAGAAAATGATTTTGAACATGTGATTGAAGATTTTACATCCTATATGCCCCAACTTGTCTTATTAGATATTTCTTTGCCTTTTTTTGATGGTTATCATTGGTGTGGGAAGATAAGAGAGATTAGTGATATACCAATTATATTTATATCTTCAGCAAGTGAGAATATGAATATCGTAATGGCAATGAATATGGGTGGAGATGATTTTATATCTAAACCTTTTGATTTGGTTGTGATTACTGCCAAAATTCAAGCAATATTAAGAAGAACATATTCTTTTTCTAAAGACTTTCATATCTTAACATATAAAGATATTATGTTGAATCTTGTAGATGCAACATTATCTTTTCATGACCAATCTATCGAACTTACAAAGAATGAACTGAAGATTTTACAATTGCTTTTTGAAAAACCAGAAACCATTATCACAAGAGAAGAAATCATGAATCATTTATGGCAAAGCCATCAATTTGTTGATGATAATACATTAAGTGTTAATGTAAATAGATTAAGAAAGAAAATAGAAGATATAGGTTTAAAGAATATCATTACCACAAAGAAAGGAATGGGTTATATGTTATGTTTGTAAAGTTTTTAAAGACAAAACTCATGTATTTTTTGTTGTATATGACTTTTATGATTATATTTAGTATAGTGAGTTTATTTGGTTATATGTCTTTATATGTTATAGGGTATGTGATTCTTTTATGTAGTATTATATTTATCATTTATTTACTTATTGACTATTATATGTTTATGAATAAATATCGCACACTTCAACATATGAAAAGTCATATTTGTTCGTCGTTAGAAAACTTGCCTCAATCAAAAAATATGATAGAAACTCAATATCAAGAATTATTACACATACTTTATCAAAGTTATCATGATCTAGAAACAAAGAAAACACAGTCTTACAATGATATGCTAGAATACTATACAATGTGGGTACATCAGATTAAAACACCTATATCAGCATTAAAACTATTACTTCAATCAAAAGAAAATAGTCAAGACATGTTATTGGAAGTTATAAAAATAGAACAATATGTGAATATGGTTTTACACTATTTAAAATTAGAAGATATGCATCAAGATTTATTATTTAAAAAAATTTCTTTAGATCATATGGTGAGTAAAGTTGTGAAGAAACATGTTCTTTTTTTTAGTCATAGTAAAGTGAATTTTGTCTATGATATTGATGAGACTTATGTATTGACTGATGAGAAATGGAGTTCATTTGTTATTGAACAAATTTTATCTAATGCTATTAAATATACATATACAGGCACAATTAAAATCTATAATGAGAAAGACAAATTATATATTGAAGATACGGGTATAGGTATTAAATCTGAAGATTTGCCTCGTATTATGGAAAAGGGATATACGGGATATAATGGAAGACAAGATAAAAAAGCCAGTGGTATAGGGTTATACTTATCTAAATCTATATTGGATTATTTAGGGCATGATATATCTATTGAATCAACAGTAGGTGTAGGAACAAGAGTGTGTATAGATTTTTATTCTAAGGAAATGATATTTGAATAGGGGGGATGAATGATGAATTATCAAAAAATCAATGCGAAAACAGTAGATGAGTGGAATGAAGAAGGATGGCAATGGGGACAACCTATTTGTCATGAAACATATATGGCAGCGTTAAAAGGAAAATGGGATGTAAAATTAACATCAAATCGCTATGTTCCCCATAGTTGGTTTGGTGATTTAAAGGGGAAAAAGATATTAGGACTTGCAAGTGGTGGTGGACAACAAATTCCTATTTTTAGTGCATTAGGTGCAAGTTGTACAGTATTGGATTATTCCAAATCTCAATGTGAAAGTGAAAGAATGGTCGCAAAAAGAGAAGGATATGAAGTAGAGGTTATACAAGGAGATATGACAAAGAGATTCCCTTTTGATGACGAAACATTTGATCTTATCTTTCATCCTGTTTCTAATTGTTATGTAGAAGAAGTCAAACCTATATTTAAGGAATGTTATCGTGTCTTAAAAAAGGGTGGCATATTGTTATGTGGATTAGATAATGGTATGAATTATATTTTTGATAAAGATGAAACAAAGATCAAGTATTCTTTGCCGTATAATCCATTAAAGGATCCAAAGATATATGAAGAAGCTATGCAAGATCATGATGGTATACAGTTTTCACATACTTTAGAAGAACAAATTGGTGGACAATTAGAAGCTGGTTTTGTATTGACACATCTTTATGAAGATACAAATGGTGAAGGAAACTTGCATGAGCATCATATTCCTACATATATTGCTACACGTTCGATAAAGGAGTAAAAAACATGGAATTGAAAAGTATAGATCAATCCAATTATTGGGATTGTATATTACTATCTGTAGAAGATAGTCAAAAGGATTTTGTTGCAGATAATAAGCAATCGTTAGTAGAAGCAGCTTATGAAGAAGGACTTTATCCACTTGGAATTTATCATAAAGATGAGATGGTGGGATTTTTATTATATGATTATGATCAAACCATTCCTGGGTGGTCTTTAAGTCGCTTTAAAGATGTATAGGGATATAGGGTTTCAAGAAATAAAAAAAGTAGAGTATAGTTTTTTAGGGAAGATTTTTTACGAAGTACAAATGGTTAAGCAATTGACAAATATAGTATAAATAAAACTATTTACATATGATTATTTGTTATATAGGGAGAATTATATATGCAGTTTATGGATAAAGATATTGAAAATACAGAACAAGAGAAAAAGTATCTTTTAGGAATTTTTATAAGGTATCATAGGACTAAACAAAATATAACTTTAAATTGTCTGGCAAATGATATTGGTATTACAAAAAGTTATTTAAGCGATGTAGAACATGGTAAAAAATATCCTGCACAATATACATTGCATAAAATTTTAAGCAGTTTAGACATTGAATTTAATGAAGATATAAAATTGAAAGTTAATTTACAAGAAAAACTTAAGAAGTTATTTGAATATTATAGTTTTTTAAATGATGAGTCTTATTTAAAACTTTTAGAAGATATAAAATCAAAACATTATGAATATAGTTTTGCATTTTTGACGTTTTATATCATTACGATATTTGATAATTTATGTAGGTTACGTCATTTTGATAATGTGAAAAATCAATTGAGTTATCTTGATAAATACAAATCTTTTTTAGATGATTATGAGTTAGTTTCCTATTATTTTTTAAAGGGAAGATATTATCATGCAATCAAAGATTTCGATAATGCTAAAAAATATTATTTGCTTGTTTTAAAGCAAAATTTTAATGATTATAATATTTTAGGTATAACATACTGTCTATTGTCTACAGTTGAACAATATATTAATAATCCTATAGATGCATTTTACTATAATCAACAAGCATCTATATGTTTTAAAGAAAACTATAATACTTTAAGACTATTAGAAACAGATGTGTATAAAGCAAATATTTATTCTCGAATACATTATTATAGACAAGCTATCAAAATATATCATAGAGTTATTGAACATACTCAAGTTGATCAATTACATGATATCAAAGAATTAGCGTATGATAATTTAGCATGGATGTATATAAAAGAACGAAATTATTTACAAGCTATTCAATATGCTAAGGATTCTTTAAATTTTGAAACAACATCACATTATGAAGAACTCTATATTTATATTCCATATGCTTATTATAAATTAGATCAATGTAATGAATCTCTTTTACATATAAAAAAATATTTCCCTTTTTTAGAACAAAGTCATCATAAATATTTTTTATTAGCATTACAGTCGAGAATTAATGATGAAGTGACAAAATATATTGATTATTTAAATATGTATATTGATTCTCTTAAAAAATATAGTAATGATTATGAAATGCTAATTTTTGTTTATCGAGAATTAGCAGACTATTATAAAGATATTGAAGATTATAAATATTTATCTTTTGTACAGAATGAGATTATAAGCTTAATGAGCCGTTAGCTAACGGCTCATTATTTACATTTATAGACTAAAAATTTAATATATAAGTGTACTAAAAATAAAGCATATGTATTAAACAAATGTTATTGAAGTACAAAAAATATGAAAGGAGAAATAGTTTATGCGTGTTGTAAAGGAAGCTGAAAATTCAGTAGAAGTATATGAACAAAAAAATTTTATATGCTTTTAATAAAAACACAGTAGGTAAGTCAAAATAAATTTTAGACTTATCTATTAAACTAAGTAAGTATTATGACATATTTTATTCCAGGTTATATCAAAGTAAAAGAAAAATTAGATAATTTTTATATTATAAATAATGTAGATAAATCTATACTTGAATTAGAGAATGAGTATTTAAATGATTTGAAAAAATTTTTTAAATATGGGACGGAAAATATTGATAGCGAACTTAAAAAATTTTTATATAATAATCATGTATTATTAACTATAAGTGAAACAAAACAATACTTAAATAATTTTTTTAAATATATGGAAAATACTTTAGAAATCACTATTTTAATTACAGAACAATGTAATTTTAGATGTAAGTATTGTTATGAAAAATTTGAATATGGAGAAATTGAATTAAATGATTTAAATATTATTATTGATTTTATAGAAAATGAAATAAAAAGACATGCTTTTAAAAAAATGCATATTTCGTGGTTTGGTGGAGAACCATTATTATCATTAGATAAAATTATATATGCACAAGAAAGAATAAATAGCTTTGTTAAGAAATATAATATGGTTATAGATTCATCTATGACGACAAATGGGTATTTGTTGTCGATTCAAGTTTTTAAAAAATTAATTGAATTAAATATTAACAAGTATCAGATAACAATAGATGGAAATAATCACAATGATTTAAGGGTATTAGAAAATGGGGAACCAACATTAAACATGATTTTGAACAATATTAGGGAAATATGTGATTCTCCATATGATTTTAAGATATATTTAAGACATAACGTAACTGCAAATGATTGGGATTGTTCTTGGTATGATGTGATAAAGAATATTATACATCAAGATAAAAGATTTAAAATAATCATTGAACCAGTAAGTGATTTAGGAAATTTAAAATCCAATCTAAAATTATTATATAACAATTATGACTTACTTACAAAGCATATTGAGTATGCCAAAAAAATAGATTTAGATGTTTGCGAATTGAATTTCAATTTTTCAACATATTGCTATGCAAAATTAAAAAACTCTTATGTTTTTAGATCTAATGGAAAAATATTGAAATGTACTGTTGATTTAGATAGTGAATATAATTGTATAGGAAAAATAAAAAACAATACAATTACTATGAATCAAAATAAAAATCACAAGCTTACACAAAAATATTTTAATGATAGATGTTTTCTTTGTAGTCATTTTTTGATATGCAAAAAAATTAAATGTTTAAAAAAACAATTTGATGAACATTATGAATGTCATTACGAGAGGGCGATTTAAATGAAAATATTAAATCATTATTTGATGAAGTATAAATATAAATGTCTGCAATGGTTTATTATCACAGTATTAACAAGTATATTTTTGGCGTATGCATCATTATTAAATATGAGTTTAATTGATAATATGATAGATAAAAACTTGAAAAAATCCATAGGTATACTTATTATGAGTTTAGTATTATGGGGATTGTATTTTTTGTGTAACTATATTAAGACGAATCAAAAAAATAAAATTATAATACAAATAAATAATAATATAAAAGAAAACATGATTGAAAATATAAAAAATAAAAATTATGTCTCTTTTCATGAAAATGATATAGGCGTATATGTATCTTGGCTTACAAACGATATTAATCAAATAGAACAATATGGATTGCAGAGTCTGTTTAGTTTCTATAATTGTATTATCGTGGCTATTGCACATTTTATTGCATTAATGCAAGTTCATATTTTAATTGCTATTGTTTCTATGGCTCTATTTATAGTTATTTACTTAATACCTAAAGTATTTCAAAAAAAATTGAATCAAGCATCTCAACAATTTTCTACAGAACAAGGAGTATATACTAAAAAAATTAAAAATATACTAAATGGATTTGATGTTTGGATGGATTTTAAAGCGCTTGAAGTCATGAAAAAAAAGTCAAATAAATCTTCTCAAGTATTAGAAAATACTCGTTACTACAATTATAAAACTCAATCAATCATTCTTAATTTTATTAATTTTTGTAATATTTTAATTCAATCCATAACAAATCTTATTTGTATTTATTTTTCGGTTATAGGGATTGTTTCTCCAGGTGCACTATTAAGTGTAGGAACTTTATCAGCAAGATTACATAATTCTTTATCTGAACTATCTCAATACTGTATAAAAATCTCATCTTGTCAGAATATTTTAAAAAAATTCGAATATATCCCTGCAGAAAAAGAACATAAACGAAGAATCGATTTTACAGATTGTATCGAAATTAAGAATGTAAGTTTTGCATATCCCAATTCAAAAACAATTTTAAAAAATATAAATATTGTTTTTAAAAAAGGAAAGAAATATGCTTTAATAGGTGAAAGTGGGTGTGGAAAATCGACATTGCTTAAAATATTATGTGGAAAATTACAAGATTATATGGGAAATGTTTTGATAGATGGGAATGAGTTGCGAGATTTAGATATGACAGATTATATGGTTTATCTTGATCAAAATTCATATTTATTTGATACAACGTTGTTAGAAAATATGACTTTAGGAAAGAACTATTTATTAAATGATATAGTAAATGCAATGCATGTAAGTTGCTTAGATGATTTTGTATATAGCGTTGATGAATTGAATCAAGAAGTAAAAGAAAATGGAAATAATTTTTCTGGAGGTCAAAAGCAGAGAATAGCTTTATGTCGAGCAATATTATTTAACAAACAAATATATTTGGTTGATGAGATAACAAGTGGATTGGATAGAAATAATAAAGTAAAAATTGAAAAATATCTTTTAAATAATAAAGATATAACTTTAATATATATAAGTCATCACATTGATAAAGAGATTGAAAATTTATTTGATGAAATTGTTTATTTATGAAAATTCTTAATTGTGTTGTCAGTCTAAAATAGAAACATTGATTAAAAAATAAATTTATTATATAGATGTAAAGAAATTGATAAGAAACAAGTGATAAAAGATTTGGTTATCTTTTGTAATATTTGAAAATAGACTCTTTAGATAATATAAAATCAAAATATGAAGTAAATAAAATAATTTTATAAAAATCATAAAAGATTGGAATTGGACATGATTATTGTAGAATTTATTAAGCTCTCTAGTTTATTACGATTGATTTAAAGACTATTTTTGTAATCATGTTATTATCATATTGTTTTTATTGGTCAGGATGTATACGAACTTTAAATAGTGATGTATGCATTCTTTTTTAGATTTCATATTAACTGACAATACACATATTACAAATCATAATAAAAGAGTTTACAATATTGAAGGGACTTATAAACATTCTATAAAAACTTTTGCTAGATTTTCATTTTATAAGTTCTGTTTTTTGTTTTTTATCATAATACCTTAAATGATACTATTTGTCTCCGTTATAAAATGATTTATCTATATGTGAGTTAGGGTGAAAGATGTTAATTGTTCAAAAATAATTGAATTAATAGTTACATTTGTTTGGTAGTAATAACATTATTTAATACATTTTTAACAAAAGTATAGATTGGAGTTCATTGAACTGTCTTTTTTATCTTACATAACTGTAAGATAAAAAGAATATATTGTAAGATAATTCGATAGTACGAAAAATCATAATAGTATAAAATAAAGGTGTCAAAAGGAGGTATTCAATATGGCTTTATTAGAAGTGAAGAATTTGAAAAAAATATATACGACAAGATTTTCTGGTCAACAGGTAGAAGCATTAAAGAATGTTACATTTTCAGTAGAAGAAGGTGAGTATGTCGCAATCATGGGGGAATCAGGTTCAGGAAAGACGACTTTATTAAATATTCTTGCATCATTAGATAGACCCACAAATGGAGAAGTATTATTAAATCATAAAGATATTACGAAAATCAGTGATAAAGAAATATCTGAGTTTCGTAGAAAGAATTTAGGATTTGTATTTCAAGATTTTAATTTACTAGATACATTTTCTATACAAGATAATATCTTTTTACCATTAGTTTTATCTAAAGAAAAATATCCTATCATGAAACAAAAACTTAAAGAACTTGCACCAAAACTTGGCATAGATCATCTTTTACAAAAGTATCCTTATGAAATATCAGGTGGTCAAAAACAAAGAGTAGCCGTCGCAAGAGCGTTAATATCTAAGCCACAACTCATTCTTGCTGATGAACCTACAGGAGCATTAGATTCTAAATCTACAGATTCATTATT
>DEPZ01000051.1:61405-64886 GCA_002359025.1 Erysipelotrichaceae bacterium UBA3379
TATGCAAGTCGTGTATTATTTATTAAAGATGGAGAAATATATCATCAATTATATAAAGGGGATTGTACAAATCAACAAATGTATCAAAAGATTGCCGATACATTAACAATGTTACAAGGAGGAAGATAAATATGAAGTTTTATACAAAACTTGCATTAACGAATATAAAAAATAATCGTCAAATTTATATTCCTTACTTAATAACTTGTATATTTACAGTATCTTTACATTATATTATTTCATTTTTGTGTTTTAATAAAGGATTAGAGGGACATGAAACCATTTCTACATTTATGGCAATGGGTAAGTTCGTTATTGTGGTTTTCTCTTTTATATTCTTGTTATATACAAATAGCTTTATTATTAAGAGAAGAAAAAAAGAGATAGGTATTTACAATGTTTTAGGTATGGAAAAGAAACACATCATGATAATGATGTTTATTGAAACATTTGTTTTAGCTTTGACTTCATTAGTTTTAGGGCTCTTGTTAGGAATTGTTTTATCTAAGCTGATGTTTATGATATTGACATATTTAATGCATATATCTAGTCATTTTGTATTTGAAATACCAATGATATCAGTAGTTCAAACATTAATTACATTTTCTATTATTTTCTTTATATCTCTATTATTTAATATTGTACAAGTCAAAGTTTCTAATCCTATCGAGCTGATGAAAGGTGGCAATGTAGGAGAAAAAGAACCAAAAACAAAGTTAATAATGACTCTTATAGGTTTTATCACCTTGGGGGCTGGATATTATATTGCAGTGACAATTGAAGATCCTATGACTGCTATTGTGATTTTCTTTGTAGCAGTATTACTTGTAATGATGGGAACATATTGTTTATTTACTGCAGGAAGTATCACGATATTAAAATTGTTGAAGAAAAATAAGAGATTTTATTATCAAACAAAACATTTTACTTCTGTATCAGGTATGATTTATCGTATGAAGCAAAATGCTGTAGGTTTAGCAAATATATGTATTTTATGTACATGTGTGCTAGTCACTTTATCAAGTACAATTTGTTTATATGTGGGTATAGAGGATACTGTTAAGAAACAATGTCCTAGTGATTTCTATTTTGTCAGTGGTATAGAAGAGTCTGACAGAATATTAAATGATGTTAAAAAAGCAGTAGAATATACAAATCTTCCATATGATGAACTTTATCAATTAGATTATTATAGTTTTTTAGGATATCGAGAAGAGAATGAACATGTTATAGAATTGGATCAGAATAAAGTGAAAAGAATCAGGTATTATAATGTGCATTCTGTAAATATTATAAGTGAAACCAATTATAATCGTGCTTATCATAAAAATGTAGATGTAACTGGCAATAATGCATTATTTTATAATGATTTTGATTATCCATTCAATGATATTACTTTTAATGATTTTACATTTGTAAAATCAGGAACATTCCAGGAAAAAGAAGTTATGCTCAACAATGCTTTTGTTCCAAAAAACATTGCTTTAATTGTCAGTGATGAAGCTTATCAACAAGTTGTTCAATCAAAGCAATTAGAAAATTATGGTAAAGAAGGCAGTGGCGTTATTATTGAAAGTGAAGAAGCATCTTCAAAACAATTTGAAGATATGTACAGTCATTTAACTTCATTGACTAAAAATTATTCTAGTCATAATCATGGTATACAAAAAATGTTAATGGAAGTATATTTAGAGTCTTATGGTGGATTATTATTTATAGGAATATTCTTATCAATTATGTTTATGATGGCTGCTATACTTATCATTTATTATAAACAATTAACAGAAGGGTATGAGGATCAAAAGAGATTTGAAATCTTACAAAATGTTGGAATGTCTCAAAAAGAAGTCAAACAAACCATTCGTAGTCAAGTCTTGATATTCTTCTTCTTACCACTAGTTGTTGCTATTATTCATACATTATTTGCATATCCATTAATGACCAATGTATTAAATGCGTTCTTACTGGGAAAAGCAAATACTTATATATTCTGTATATCTGGTTGTATGATTGGATTGATTCTTATTTATAGTATTGTCTATTTATTAACAGCAAAAATATATTATCAAATCGTTAAACATTAAGAAAAGGAGGTTGTGTTGAAACAACCTCCTTAAAGCTTATTTTTGAGATCTTGTATTCATGAATTTCATATTAAATTCATGAATATCAATAGGTTTACTATAGAGATATCCTTGACCATAATCACAACCAAGTTTTTGAATAAAATCATGATCTTCTTTTGTTTCTACACCTTCTACAACTGTAGAAATAGAAAGACGCTTAGAAATTTGAATAATAGATTCCATAATAATTTTTGTATTTGTATTCGTATGAGAAGCTTCTTCAAGGAAAGCCTGATCTATTTTTAATTCATTGATATCTAATTTACCTAGGATATTTAATGATGAATAGCCACTTCCAAAGTCATCCATAGAAATTCTTACACCGATTTTTTGAAGTTGATGAATCTTTTCATTTAATTCATCAACATTATTTAATGCCAAACCTTCTAGAATCTCTAGCGTAATGAACTGTGGAGGAACATTATATTTCTCCATGATATTTTTAATGTTTTCAATATAATGTGGTTCATAGAATAGTAAACGTGATTGATTGATAGAGATTGGAATAGGGTCTATTCCTTGTTGGATCCATTCTTGAATTTGTTTACATACACATTCAAACATATACATATCTAATTGTGTACAGAAACCATTTTTTTCAAAGAGCGGAATGAATTGTGTTGGATAGATGGCAGTTCCATCTTGTTTGATCCAACGTACAAGAGCTTCTCCACTTGCGAGTTGTTGTGTTTTGAGATCAATTTTAGGTTGGAGATAAAGCCTAAATTCATGATCTTTTAATGCCTGATGCATATGTGATTCAATATAGTTATTGATCTTTTCTTGTTTATGAAGTTCTAGACTATAGAACCAGATTTTGTGATTATGTCTTTCTTTAGCAGTAGCTAAAGCAAACATGACATGTGTCATTAATTCGTCGATTGTGAATTGTTCATTTTCCTGATGAGATAATGCGACCCCACAATAGAAATGTAATCTATAGTTAGATTGTTCTTCTTGAATAAATGAAGCAATTTCTTTTAAGATATGATTAATTCTGTCTTTGATAATATCTTGAGAACTTTCTTTTAAATAAATATAGAATAAGTCAGCTGTACTTCGACAGAAGAATTCATCTTTTTTGAGATTTTTTTCAATAACATGTCCCATATGACAAAGTAGTTTATTTCCTTGTTCTTTACCAAAGAGTTCATTAATAAACTTGAATTGATGAATATTAATAGCAACAATACTGCACATTGAATCATGTTGATATTCATTATTAGCAAGTTTTGTAAAATAAGTGAGATTATATGCCCCAGTGAGATGATCATGATAAGCAAGATGAATAAGTTCTTTATTATGCTTGTTCATTAATTTATAAAAGTATACAAGAATAATAATCACAAGAATAA
>DEPZ01000051.1:64912-77407 GCA_002359025.1 Erysipelotrichaceae bacterium UBA3379
ACAAGAATAATGATTTTAATAATTGAATATAAGAATCGATTGCTATCTTGTACAGTATTGATACTAAAGAGATAGAGATGATTCATTTCGAGAGGTTCTAATAATAATTGATAAGAGTGATTATTAAATTCAAAAGAATCATAGACTTCTTTATAGGATTGCATTTGTTGTTTGAAGTCATTTGCTTGAGAATCTTCAAAGTGATTGTTTTCAAAAATACTAGATATATTTTCTGGGATGACAATACGCTGAGAACGTATGAGGAAATCGCCATCTTGATTAATCAAATGAATATATCCATTTCCATTGAATACTGTATCTTCATTTAAAATACTTTCAAATATATCAAAAGACTCTATAGCCACAAAAGCACCAATCACTTGTTGATTATCAAAGACCGGCGTACCGTATAGTACAGAATTTAATTCTTTTGAAAAAAGAGAAGTTTGCTTTTGCGTAGTAAATGTTTGTTGAATAACATCTTGGATATCTGTAGATACAGATGTTAATTGAACATGTGTTTGAACAGATTGATCAAGTGTTGCAATGATTCCCGTATAATCTTTATCAAAGTATGCCATTGTATCAAAACTATTTTGTTTGTTAGCTTCATTTAATAGAGATGGGAAGTTTGCAGAATTATAAAGTTGATCGTGTTCGACTACACTGGCATAAGTATTGAGAATTTCATAATCTCTATTGATTTGTTGGGATATTCTGTTTTTATAACTTTTTGTTTCAGTTAAGATTTCATCATGGGTTGCTTCTTTAACATTTTGTGATATGTAAAATCCAGCAGTCAATGTAATGATGATAATAATGATAAAAATAGAAGCTATAAAAGCTATTGTACGTTTTAATCTGCGTTTAATTAATGCTTCATTCATGTTGCAACCCTCCTTTTACCCTTATCATAAATGAATATGTTTTTAAAAGCAATATTTTATCGATTTCTCTGTATATATTGTATCATATTTAATAAAAGAGTGTAGGCTTCTTATTTGTATTATTGATAAAAATAGTAATGATTATTTTTGTTTTATCAAAAAAAGTATAAATAGCATAAATTGACAAATAAGTATAAAAATGATATCATCATTAAAATTAATGCAATGAAATTCATAGGAGGGGAAACCGTTGAAAATTGGTATTATAGGATTAGGTACTGTAGGATATGGTGTTGTAGATATTTTAACAAAGGAAAAGAATCGCTTAGAAAAACAAATCGGTGAAGAAGTGGTTGTAAAATATGGGTGTGCATTAAATGAAATTGCTCTACCTGAAGGTGTTATTTTTACAAACGATTATCGTGATGTGATTAATGATGATGAAGTTGATGTGATCGTAGAGTTGATAGGAGGGACAACTCTTGCGAAAACAATAATTTTAGAAGCATTACAAAAGGGAAAAAATGTTGTGACTGCAAATAAAGCATTGATTGCTTATCATGCTAGGGAAATCTTTGAAATAGCTAAAAAATATCAAAGAAAAATATATTATGAGGCAGCTGTAGGTGGAGGTATACCTGTTGTTGTTCCAGCTAAGGAAGATTTGGTTGCTAATAAAATAGAAAAGATTGAAGGTATATTGAATGGGACAACAAACTTTATTTTAACACTTATGGAAAATGATAATTTAGATTTTGAAGAAGCTTTAACCATTGCTGATGGATTAGGATATGTCGAAGCAGATGCTTCTTTAGATTTAGATGGCATAGATGCTGCACATAAGATTCAAATATTAGCAATGAATGCCTTTGAAATTTTCTTTGATTTTGATAAAATAAAAGTTGACGGTATTCGTCATGTCACAAAGAAAGATATGGACTTTGCTTATAAGTTAGGATATAGAATCAAATTAATAGCTCAAGCAAAAAAGTTAGACAATGGGTATGGTATAGATGTTTCCCCAACTTTAGTTAGTATAAAAGACATTGTTGCAAATGTAAATCAAGCATATAATGTAGTAGAGATAACATGTAATTATTTAGAGAATGTTATTTTCTATGGTAAGGGTGCAGGGAGATATGTGACAGCGAGTGCGGTTGTGAGTGATATTATAAAAACTCATAAACAGGATATGTGGAGTCATGATTATGCTTATGAAAAGCGTATTTATCCAATTACATGTTCTAAATATTATATTAGATGTGATCATCCATTAGATATTGATTATTCTACTTATTTATCAATAGATAATGATTATATCTATATTACAAATGAAATTGAATTAGAAGATTTAAAAAATCAATTACAAGGTGAAACATATCATATATTTAAAGTGAGGGCTTAAAATGAAGATTATTGTTCAAAAGTTTGGTGGAACCTCAACACGTAATGAAGAAACACGTGAACATATGTATAAAAACATTATTCGAGAATTAGAGAAAGGCAATAAAGTTGTTGCTGTGGTGAGTGCTATGGGACGTTATGATGATCCATATGCGACAGATACTTTATTATCAATTGTTGATACAAATGAATTAACTGATGAAGAAATAGATAGATTAACAAGTATTGGTGAAACAATTTCTACACTTGTATGTAAAGGTGAATTATCTAAAAAGGGATATTGTGTAGAAACTGTAACAAATGCAGAACTTGGTATTATGACTGATTCTATGTATACCAATGCAACAATTCATAGAGTTGAAGGTAAACATATTATTGAGAAGTTAAAGCATGCAGATATTGTGATTTGTCCTGGTTTTCAAGGATTTTCACAAAATGGAAAGATTACAACCTTAGGTAGAGGTGGTAGTGATTTATCTGCAGTTGCTATAGGGGTTGCTATAGATGCATCTGAAGTAGAAATCTATAGTGATGTCAATGGTATCTATACAGCTGATCCTCGTATAGTACCAGATGCTAAAAAATTAGACAATATTAGTTATGCTGAAATGCTAGAACTTTCTAAAAATGGTGCGAAAGTTTTAAATCATAGATGTGTACAATTGGCTGCAAAGCATGGAATTGTGATTCATGCAAGAAGTTCATTTGATGCACATAAAGGGACTTATGTGTTAGGAGATGATAAAATCATGAAAGAAGGATTAAATCAGTTATTGATTTCGGGAATTACCGGTTCTCAAAATGAAGCACGTATTACACTTGTAGGTGTGGATGCGAAAGTGAATGGAGCAGGTGAATTATTTGAAAAAATTGCTGATGCAAATGTGAATGTCAATGTCTTTAACCAAGCTTTAGTTGGTGGAGGTTTGATGGACATATCTTTTATTATCAATGATAAAGATGTGCCAGCAGTTGTTGAAGTGATTAATGGACTAAAAGATACTTTACAAGCAAAAAAGACTATTATTAGAGGAAATATAGGTAAAGTTGCTGTTATAGGTGTTGGTATTAAAAACAATAAAGGAATGTTCCAAAAAGTATATAACACATTAATGTCAAATAATATTAATGTGGAAATGACATCATGTAGTGAAATCAATATTTCTTGTTATATTGATAGAGATGATGTAAAGAAAGCTCAAGTCTTATTACATGAAGCATTCTTAGGATAGGAGGGTATATATGAAGAAATATAAAGTTGCGATTGTTGGAGCAACAGGTGCAGTAGGAAGAGAAATGTTGAGATGTATTTTTCAATTTAATTTTCCATTTGAAAGTCTTAAATTATTGGCTTCTTCTAGAAGTGCAGGAAAAGTGATTGAACATGAAGGGCATGAATTTGTAGTTGAAGAATTAACTGAAAATTCTTTTGATGGAATAGATGTTGCATTTTGGAGTGCAGGTGGAAGTATTTCTGAAAAATATATGCAATATGCTGTGAAAGCAGGATGTATTAATATAGATAATACTTCACATTTTAGAATGGATCCTGATGTACCTTTGGTTGTACCAGAAGTCAATGGTGAGGCTTTAAAAAATCATAAAGGTATTATTGCAAATCCAAATTGTACAACGATTCAAATGGTGAGTGCATTAAATAGATTGAATGAATATTTTGATATAGAGAGAATTATTGTTTCTACATATCAAGCAGTTTCTGGAGCAGGAGTTGCTGGTATGGAAGAACTCTATCGTCAATCACAAGAAGTTTTGGATGGTAAAGTACCAGAAGCTAAGACATTACCATGTGCATCTGATAAAAAACATTTTCCAATCGCATTCAATTGTATACCTCAAGTTGATAAATTTGATTTAGATAATCATTTTACTAAAGAAGAAATGAAAATGGTAAATGAAACAAAGAAAATCTTTAATAAAGATATAAAAGTCAATGCAACTTGTGTACGTGTTCCAGTATTAAGAGGACATAGTGAATCTGTGTATATAGAAACAAAGAAACCTATAGATATTGATAAAGTTTTTGAATTGTTATCAAATTCTAAGGGTGTAGAATTATATGATGATATAGAAAATCAAGTTTATCCAATGGCAACATTATTTATTGGGGATGAATTGGTTCATGTAGGTCGTGTAAGAAAAGATTTGGATAATGATCATGGATTGAGTCTTTGGATTGTTGCAGATCAATTGATGAAAGGTGCTGCATATAATTCTATTGATATTGGATTAAAAATGATTGAAATGGGATTATTATAATTGATGAGTATGATGACTAAAAAAAGTTATCATACTTTTTTTAATTTTCATGCGATAAAACACGAATCTCAAGCATATATAGGGTGAAAAAGGAAAGGGGAAGAAAAAAATGAAGGTAGTGAAATCAATTATTGCTTTAGGTTTAGTCGTTTTATTAACGGGCTGTGGGAGTCATTCTGGGACAGCTGCGACTTATTCGAGTTTAGTTACATTGGATATTAATCCAAGTATTCAGTTACAATTAGATGATAATGACAAAGTAGTGGATGTAATTGCAGGAAATGAAGATGCAAAGAAAGTATTACAAGATATGGATTTAAAGGATTCTGATGCAAATGTTGCATTGAATGCTATATTAGGGTCTTTAGTCAGAAACAATTATCTAAGTAAGAATCAAAATACTGTATTGTTATCAGTGGAAAATGATGATGATGAAAAGAAAAGCCAATTGGAGGATGAATTGGGTCAGTATATTCATACAACATTAAAAGATTATTCTATTGAAAGTGCTGTTTTCTCTCAAAATATTGATATTGATGATGATTTGAAAGCTTTGGTTGATAAATATGGTATTTCATATGGAAAAGCCAATCTTATTGAAGATATCTTAGAAGATGCAAAAAAGAATAATAAAAATTATACAGCAGATGATTTAGTTAAATTAAATGCTCAAGATTTAATATTAATGCATCAATCATTAGGAAAACAAGACAGTCAAAAGATGGTAGGTCAAGTGAGTACAAGTGCCTATTTATCAAGAGATGAAGCATTAAATATTGCTTTAAAGAATGCATCATTAAAACAATCAGATGTCAAAGATCTTGAAATAGATTATGATATGGAAAATGGTGTTTTGACATATGATATAGAATTTAAAAATGGACAAAACGAATATGAATACGAAGTCAATGCATCAAAAGGTATTGTAGAAAGAGAAGTAGAGCCTAAACAACCTGCTAAACAAACTTCTACAAACTCATCAAGTTCTCAAAAGACATCTAGTAGTTCATCAAGTAGTTCGTCAAAGAATACAAACTATGATAACACTAATTATGATAATTCAAATTATGGATCAAGTAGTCAATCAAAACCATCCAGTGGATCATCTAGTAGTTCATCAAAAAATACAAACTACGACAATACAAATTATGATGATACAAACTATGGATCAAGTCAGACAAAACCTTCTGGAGGATCTTCATCAAAGCCATCAGGTGGTTCATCAACAAAGCCATCTGGAGGATCATCATCAAAACCATCATCTGGTCAAGATTCGAACTATGATAATTCAAATTACAATAATTCAAACTATGATGATAATGATCAAACGAATTATGATGATAATGACAACACAAATTATGATGATGACGATTAGATTTAACATAAATTTAATATAAACTTAACAAGTGTAGATTATAGATTTGTTATGATGAAGACATCATGTAAGGGGAAGGTATATGGTGTTGAATCAAAGAGAAATAGAAAAATTAATTATTGAAATGCAAAGTCAGAAAGAAGCTTTAAGTCAATTATATGAATTAATGTATAATGATGTGTTTCGTTATATATTCAGTATAGTGAATTCACGTGAATATGCACAAGATTTAACACATGATACATTCCTTCATATATATAAAAATGCTAAGCAATATCAAACAAAAGGTCACCCTACAGCATGGATTATGACAATTTCTCGTAATGTCACTTATATGTCACTGCGCAAGACAAATCGTGAAAAAACAGTACATTATGATATTGATCAGATTGATGAATCTATGGGTATGATTCATGATAAGATTTTGATCGAAAAAATGTTAAATACATTAACTATGCAGGAAAGAGAGATTATTGTATTACATGTTGTAGAAGGACTAACTTTTAGAGAAATTGCATATATTATGGACTGTAAATTATCTACTGTCCTCAATAAGTATCATCGTTCCATAAAGAAATTAAAGAAGAGTTTGGAGGTGTGAAATTTGAAGAGCAGTCAATTAAAGAAAAAACTAAGAGAAGAATTTCATCAACTTCAAATGGAAAAAAGAAAAGAAGAATTATTGGAAGATGTTCGATTTATTGAACAAGAAGAAATTATTCCAAAGAGAAATTATAGAAATTTTAAGTCTTTAAAGATTGTTGGATTAGTATGTAGTATGATTTTGGTATTCTTGTTTTTCAAACCTATAGAAAATGATTATTTTATTTCATTTGATGTGAATCCATCTATTGAAATTGAAGTAAATAATAAAAGAAGAGTCAAAGATGTTATATGTAATAATGAAGATGCAAGAATAGTTATGGAAGATATGGATTTAATTGATACTGATTTAGATGTAGCAGTGAATGCCATTGTAGGAAGTATGTTTAGATATGGGTATATATCAGAAGTTGACAATTCTATCTTAGTTACTATTTTAGGTGAAAATCAACAAGTGAGAGAAGAATTGAAAAAGAATGTGTCTAAGCATGTAAAAGAAATTCTGTCAGGGTATTCAGTAGAAGCTTCTGTAGTTTCTCAAGATTTGACATTTTCTAAAGATACAAAGGAGATAGCTCAAAAGTATGATATTTCGATAGGTAAGGTCACACTTATACAAGAATTGATGCAACAAAATCCTGATTATGAATTTGAAAATCTTATGCATTTAACAATTAATGATTTAAATATACTCGTACATTTTAACAATATTCAATTTCAAACCATTACAATTGATGGTGTAGAAAGTCATAGTGGATATAAGACAAGTGATGAAGTCAAACAAAGTGTTTTAGAACATGCACATGTTGATATAAAAGATATTATAGAATATCAATACTATTTGGATTGTAAAGAAGGTCAATTGATTTATTCAGTAGATTTTCAAGATAGTTATGCAAAATACCATTATGATGTCAATGCTGTAAATGGGAAAATTATATCAGTCAATTTAGATATGTAGGAATGATTTTTCATTCCTACATATAGTTTGGGAGCGTGATTTCATGATATTCAAATATCAACCAATTCAATATAGACATGAATTAAAGCATAAAATAAATATGGGTGAAGCTATGATATTAAAAAGTCGTTTACAGTTGATTATGAAGCAAGATGAACATAGTTTAAGTGATGGAAGCTATTATATTCATAGTCTTTACTTTGATACACCCTATGATCAAGCTTTAAAAGAGAAGCTTAATGGAAATTTACAAAGAGAAAAGTTTAGAATTAGATATTACAATAATGATTTAAGTTTTATACGTTTAGAAAAGAAAATAAAACATAATGGATTATGTGCAAAAAGAACAACCCCCATAACAAAACAACAAGTTCAAAGTATTTTGAATGGTGATATAGAATTCTTACTCTATTGTCAAGATCCATTAATGATAGAATTCTATTCTAAATTAAAAGGTGAGCTTCTTAGACCGGTGACAATTGTTTCATATCAAAGAAGTGCTTTTCTATATGATGTTTCTAGAGTGCGTGTAACGATTGATAGAAACCTATATACTTATAAAGATTGTTCTCAGTTTTTAAATTTAAAGAATAATAGAATAAAAGTAGATCATGAATATGTATTAGAAGTGAAATATGATAAATTTTTGCCAGAAATTATTCAAAAAGCACTTCAAGGTATTTCGAGAAAAACATCTGCTTATTCTAAATTTGTGAAATGTAGATTGGTAGATTGGTGATAAGGGGTGAGAATGTGACTTTTCAAGATATATTTCAATCGGATTTTTTAGAAAGTATGAATGCAGTACCTATTTTTGATATGGTTTTGGCTTTGGTTTTAGCATTTATACTAGGTTTATTTATCTTTTTTATTTATAAAAAGAGTTATAGTGGTTTGATGTATTCAGCAAGTTTTGCGACAACATTAATTGCATTAACAATGATTACAACACTTGTTATTTTAGCAGTAACGAGTCATATTGTTTTATCATTGGGTATGGTAGGGGCTTTATCGATTGTTAGATTTCGTACGGCAATTAAAGAACCTATGGATATTGCATTTTTATTTTGGAGTATTGCTGTGGGAATTGTACTTGCAGCAGGACTCATACCTTTGGCTGTCTTTGGCAGTGTATTTATAGGAATTATTCTTTATGTTTTTTCTATAAAAAAAGATATCCAAAATCCCTATATATTGGTCATTCATTGTGCTCATCATGAACATGAACAAGCAGTTATGGAATATATACAACAACATGTAGATGCTTGTTGTTTAAAAAGTAAAAGTATTCAAAAAGATTGTATTGAGTTGAATTATGAGGTTCGTTTGAAAAATCAAGAAACATCTTTTGTTAATGAATTATCACAGATGGAAGGTATCCTTTATACTGTTCTTGTTTCATATAATGGTGATTATATGGGGTAGTTTATGATTAAACATAAGTATATTGATTGCTTTGTAATCATATGTGTGGTTATTGCTTGTTTTTTTACATTTGCATTGATGTCTAAAGGACATCTTGGTATAACTCCTATGCATACAAATCCCCCTTATGCATCTCGACTTTTTGATCAGAGTTTTGTCCATGAAATCAATATTGATTTAGAAAATCGAGAAGAGTTTTTTCATCAAGCTTCAAAAGAAGAATATGTGATGTGTGGTTTGGATATTGATGGTGAGAGATTTGAGGGTGTTGGAATACGTGTAAAAGGAAATAATTCTTTATCATTGATAGAACGTTATGATTTACAAAGATATAGTTTAAAAATAGAATTTGATCATTATGATGATAATCTTCATTATTATGGATTAGATAAATTATCATTAGATAGTTCTTTTCAAGATAATGCTTATTTAAAAAACTATATGACATTTGATATGATGAATTTTATGGGAGTACCTTCACCATTATGTAGCTATGTTTGGGTTACAATCAATCATCAGCCATGGGGATTGTTTCTAGCTATCGAAGAACCTGAAGAAGCATTTGCTAAACGATGCTTTGGTCAAAATCATGGACAATTGTATAAACCAGGATATAAAGATCTTTATGATGAAAATGCTGATTTGGCACTTCAATATATTGGGGATGATCCTGCTTTTTATTCAAATATATTTGATAATGCTAAGTTTGATATAACAAAAAAAGATAAAATGCGTTTGATAGAAGCATTAAAGACTTTGAATTCAGGTGAAAACTTAGAATCTGCAGTGAATATAGATGAAGTGATAAGATATTTTGTAGTACAAGTTTTTGTAGTGAATTTAGATAGCTATTTAGGACAAACTGGACATAATTATTTCTTATATGAAAAAGACGGTGTGATTTCTATGTTACCTTGGGATTATAATTTGGCATATGGAACATATTCATTAGGAATGCCTGATCCTACAAATGATACAACACTTTATATTAATTATCCTATAGATACACCGAATAGTGGAGAAATCATGCTTAATAGACCATTGTTTCATCAAGTGATGTTACATGATGAATACTTTGAATTATATCATGACTATTTTGATAAATTTATAAGTGAATACTTTGAAAGTGGTTATTTTGAAGAAAAGATAAAAGAAGTCACAGAAATGATAGATCCCTATATTCAAAAAGATCCAACTGCTTTTTGTTTGTATGAAGAGCATTTAGTAGGTGTAGAAACATTCCAAGAATTTTGTTTGTTACGTTCAAAAAGTATTAGAGGACAATTACAAGGAACAATTCCATCAACAATTAAACAACAACAAACTGATCATAGAAGAATACAAGGATCTCATATTGCATTAGAGGATATGGGAGAGATCTCTGATTTATATAATTGAATATTTTTATATAATAATAAAAATTTATTATGGAAAAATAGAAGGGAATATGATAGTCTTTAAGTGTCAAAATTTGACAGGAAGAGTATATATTAATGGAGATCGAGGAGAACATATGGAAAAAAGTACAAAAAAAGCATCGGTTTTTGATTTGGATGGTATTCCTTCTTTAAAACAAGCATTGCCTCTTGCATTGCAACATGTTGTTGCAATGGTAGTAGGATGTGTGACACCTGCAATTATTATTGGTCAGGTTGCTGGCCTATCAAGCAAAGATCAGGTTGTGTTTGTTCAAGCAGCATTGTTAATTGCTGGTATTTCAACTTTGATTCAGTTGTTTCCAATTGGAAGGAAAATTGGTTCAGGGTTACCAGTCATTATGGGTGTGAGTTTTGCATATCTACCAAGTATGCAAGCTATTGCAGGTACATATGATATTGCAACTATCTTAGGAGCACAGCTTGTGGGAGGTATTGCAGCAATTCTTGTAGGTTTATTTATTAAGAAGTTAAGAAAATTATTCCCACCTATTGTTACAGGGACTGTTGTCTTTACAATTGGGTTATCGTTATATCCAACTGCAGTGAATTATATTGCAGGAGGAACATCTTCACCTACATTTGGATCATGGCAAAACTGGCTAGTGGCTTTGTTTACACTTTGTGTAGTTGTTGGATTGAATCATTTTGCTAAGGGGATATGGAAGTTATCTTCTATATTAATAGGAATTATTGCTGGATATATTGTTGCATTCTTCTTTGGAATGGTTGACTTGTCTTCTGTTATGAATGCAAGTTTTATACAAATTCCTCAACCAATGTATTTTGGTATGAAGTTTGAAGTTTCTGCCATTGTTACATTTGTCATCTTATTTACTATTAATTCTATTCAAGCAATTGGAGACTTTTCAGCAACAACAACTGGAGGTTTGGATAGAGAACCGACAGATGATGAGTTACAAGGTGGAATTATTGCTTATGGATGTTCAAATATTGTTGGTTCATTATTTGGAGGACTTCCAACTGCAACATTTTCTCAAAATGTTGGAATTGTTGCGACTACAAAAGTCGTCAATCGTGTTGTATTAGGAATTGCAGCTTTCATAATTATTATTGCTGGTTTATTCCCAACAGTATCTGCTTTACTTACAACAATACCTCAATGTGTATTAGGGGGAGCAACCATTACAGTATTTGCTTCTATCGCAATGACTGGTATGAAATTAATTGCATCTCAACCATTGAACTATCGTAATACTTCTATTGTTGGTTTAGCAGTTGCTTTAGGTATGGGGGTTACACAATCAGCTGGTTCACTTGCATCATTTCCAGAATGGGCTACAACAATTTTTGGAAAATCACCAGTTGTCCTTGCGACGATAGTGGCTATATTACTTAATATTATTTTACCTAAATCTAAAGATTAAGATATGAAAAAAGCTCAGTAAAGAGCTTTTTTAGCTTATGTGATGATTTTAAAGATATGAAGTCATATTCGTACAATCAGTTATTTTTTTACAAGTTCCTATAGCTATTGCTCCAGGTCCTATATGACATGAAACACTTAAAGAAAGAGGATCACAAATGATTTCATGATTTGGAAAAGCTTTTTCTACTTGTTGTTTGAATTCATTGGCGGCATTTTCATCATAAGTATATGCAACCATGACTCTTGCTTGCAACATGTCATCATGAGAGTCAATACGTTCCTTTATATCTTTGATAATAGAATTCAACATTATATCTTTTGCTTTATGCATTGTTCTGACATTATGAAATTTATCAAGCTTACTGCCTTGAATGGTCAATACAGGTTTGATTTTTAATGCTGAACCAATAGCTGCAGCAGCAGGAGTAAGACGGCCACCTTTTTTTAAATATTCTAATGTATCTAATGTAATATAGATAGAAGCATTCATACTATTTTCCATTAAGATATCATAAATGTCTTTAGCCGTTTTACCTTGTTTAGAAAGATATAATGCATCATATACATCCCACTTTTGTGTAATAAAAATACGCTTTGAATCAACAACAAAGACTTTGTTTAAGTATTGTGGCATTTGTGAAACCATGAGGGCAGTTTGACAAGATCCACTTAATCCACTAGACATAGGAATATGCACAATTGCATCATACTTTTCTAGAATTCTATCAAAGAAATCA
>DEPZ01000051.1:77450-108455 GCA_002359025.1 Erysipelotrichaceae bacterium UBA3379
ATATGTATAAAATTGTTCTTGGGTTAAATTAATACCTTCTAAAAATTCTTTTCCATTAATTGTAAAAGGCATAGGTAAAACAAATATACCTAATTTTTTAGCTTCATCTAAAGTGATTCCACTATTACTGTCTGTCATTATAGCAACTTTCATAATTCTTCTCCTTGTCTTGATATAGTACAGTATTTCTAAAGACTTTCCTACAATTGAGGTAAAGATTATCCTCGATATCATCTAAAGCCTTTTTATGTTTTTATTATATTTGCATATAAAAAAGAAATCATGGGACATAAAAAATAATCGTGTCAAAAAACGTAACATAGTGATAAATTTGTCTAAATGAGAAATAGGATAGAGGTGTAGTTTGTATTTGCTTGATAATCATTTACAGCATGATATAATTTGTAGATGAAAGGGGGCTGTTTATGATAGATCAAATAGATATCTTAGAAACGATAAAGCATAGGGAATGTCATATTATATATCATAAAAATCATGATTATATTGTTCATGATATAGAAAGTGGAGCATTATTGGTGGATATGAAAGATATAGAATTATTTAAAACGCTATGTAATAAATATCATCTTCAACATTATTCTTTATATCATTTAAGACAAAAAGAAATCGTTGATTATTTGAATCAAACATATCATAAAAAAATAATCATGACTTGTTTTCTAGCTATGTATACAGGACAGAGCATTGATATTTCTTATCCTCAAGGTGTAGATATTCGCCTTTTAGATGATTCTTATATACAACAAGTCTTTGATCACTATCAAATAGATATTGGCTATCAGTATATAGAGGAGAGAATATCTAAACAATGTATGTGGGGTATATTTGAAAATGATGTGTTGGCAGGCTTTATTGGTATACATAATGAAGGAAGTATGGGGATGTTAGAGGTTATAGAAGACTATCGTAGAAAAGGGTATGGATATTTATTGGAAGCTTTTTTAATAAATATGTATATAGAAAATGGAAAAGTTCCTTATTTAGAAGTAGAAGAGAATAATAATATTTCTCTTGCTTTACAAAGAAAATTAGGATTTGTGATTTCTAAAAATAAGAGTTATTGGATGGAGGGTTCTTATGTTTTGTGATTATCATACACATACTGAATTTAGTGATGATTCTACATATATCATGGAAGATTGTGTCAGAGATGCTATTAAGATAGGGATGAAAGAAATATGTTTTACTGATCATGTGGATTATGGTATTAAATATGATGTGGATGAATTAAAGACATTAACGAAAAAAGAGTTGAATGTTGATTATAATAGATATTTTCAAGAGATAGAAAGATTACAAGAGAAATATAAAAATCAGATGACTATTAAAAAAGGATTAGAATTTGGGATTCAATATCATACTATAGAAAAATATCAATCTTTATTTCATAGATATGCATTAGACTTTGTTATTTTATCTATTCATCAAGTTGATGATAAGGAATTCTGGACATATGAATTCCAAAAAGGGAAAACAGAAAAAGAATATTATCAAGCATATTTTGATGAAATGTATAAAGTTGTACAGAATTATCATGATTATAGTGTATTAGGTCATATGGATATGTTAAAGAGATATGATGATAAAGATGGTTATGATGTCTTTTATAACCATAAAGATATCATTACAAAGATATTAGAATATGTTATTAAAGATGGAAAGGGAATTGAATTAAATACTTCATTTATACGCTATGGACTAGATGACTCTATGCCATCTCAAGACATATTAAAGCTATATTTAGAACTTGGTGGAAAAATTTTAACTATTGGAAGTGATTCCCATTCTAAAACACATTTATGTCATTCACATATTGAAGAATTAAAAGAAATGTTAAAAGAAATAGGGTTTAAATATTATTGTACTTTTGAAAATATGAAGCCTATATATCATAAGTTATGATAAAAAGAGAGTAAGTTATTTAATACTGATTTGAAGAATGGAAAAGTATGAATATAGGATATCAAGCAATTTTATAATGGAGTGAAACAAAGACAACTCACTGTTTATTTACAAGAAATGATTATTATAATTCAAATAGAATAGTATATAAAAAGGTTTGATGCTATATACAATCAAACCTTTTTATATACTAATGATTCATTCCAATAAACATACCTAGTATAAATGGGATAAGCCATATTGCCCATACAATAATACTGAATTTATGGAATACATGTTTTGCTTTATGATCATTTTTTATTAATATAACAGTTGCCCAAATCGCATGAAATGCCATTAATAATAAGGCAATGAAACCTGTGATTCCGTGAAGATTGAAATGAAAAGCAGTACCAGATATTTTAGACATAATTGTTGTTCCGGTGGTATCAAATATAAACCCGCACCAGAAAATAATAGCATGCCATTTTAATAATAGCCCTGTTTTCTTTTCAGAAAAGACACCAATTGTATAAAATGTTAATGCCAGTGTCATGCAAATAATCGCAAGAATAAGTAAATGTGACATAAATTCCTCCTAATCCAATAAAGCTTTCTTTAAAGCAATAAATAATAGGATAAATGCAATAAGAATAAGGATATGAGATAAACCAGCTATACCTGATATCATAGCACTCATACTATGAGTCAATTGAATACCCATCACTTGGATAACACCTCTTATTAGCATCATAATGACCATAAATGGTAAAGCAATGCTATAGAGTATAGTGAAATAATGGAATTGTTTGTTTTCTTCTAGTTTTGTAACTTTACAAGCAAGTGTTAAAAAGAGAAATAAAAACATTCCTAGAACAAGTAAATGAGTATGTATACCTTTTAACATAGTTATTCCTGTATATTGGTGAAACTTTGTAAATTCTCTATAAAAGACTCCACCAATCATCGCAAGTATAAAATAGAATATTGATAAATTAAACATTTTCTTCATGACTGTAACCTCCTAAAAATTTATATTTTATAAAATTGATACCAAACAATACACCAGCTAAAAATAAAGCAAAACCTAAGCCAGTATAAAATACAGCAATAAATCTATCTGGCATGAGATGAAATGATCTTATTGTTATTCCTAAAGTCATCATCACTGCCATAATTATAAATGATTTGATATCAAAGAATTTTAAAAAGAATTGTTGTTCTGTTTGATAAGAATGAATTCTATGTGTATGTTTCTTTGTCAGTTTATAGAAAACCATAAACCAAAAGAATACAAAAACCAAAGATGATAAGATATAATTTATAAAAGTGGTGTAACTAAGATATGTCACAATACCAATATGTAAAATATTTATTCCTGCAATAAGCCATACAATACTTGCAAGTAATAATAAATTATATTTTTTAACCTTTAACATATTTAACCTCCATTTTCGAATGTGAACATTGTTCATTTTAGTTCATATATTAACCCACCTTATAGTGGGTTAATATAAATATCTTTTGACAATTTCTAATATACCTTGATAATCATAATGACAGTTCATGATAGAGGAAATAAAAAGTTCAAAGATATATTCAACAAATAGAGTTTCACTTAAATTTTCATGAAATGCATCTTCTCTAATATGATGATCATTCTTTAATACTATTAATAGTTGATCTTTTAAATGTTGGAAGTAATGATTCATCATTTTTTGCCCTATAACTTTATTTTGGGAAGCTAATGATACTGCATGTTTTGATAAGAATTCAGGATATTTCATACTTCCTTTTTTGATGCTTTCAAAAAGCCAAGTGAGACATTCTATAAAATCTGTAAAAATAAATGTTTGATTGGACATATGAAATATATCTTTCCATATGCTTTCTATCGTTGCACATATTAAATCGGTTTTTGAAGGGAAATAGTTGTATACTGCACCAACGGAAACCTGACATTTTAAAGCAACAGATCGCATATTGATTGAACTGATTCCATTTTCTTGTACCATTGCTTGACATGTTTTTATAATGTCTTCTTTTGATGTTATTGGCTTATTCAAATCAATCCCTCCTAACATGAACATTGTTCATGTAGAGTTTATACATTCACTATTTATTTGTCAATGATTATGCATTAAAAAAGCTATCTGTAAAAAGATAGCATTAATCACCAACTCCAAAGTCTGTAGGATCAATAAGAAAGTCATAACGTGGATCATCTTGTAGATAACCATATTCTTGTACAAACCAATGAACAAGTGCATCATTACGTTTAATGGGTGTTGAATTGTTACGGTAGATATTGATTGTTCCAAGTTGAAAATGTTCTTGGAGTATGTCCATATCTTTTTTGATCATATCTTTTGTTTGTCCTTGTATTCCTACCATTAAACATGGAGAGTCTATATATTGTTTGAGTTGTTCTAGAGATGTATATGTTACACATTTATTTAATACATCATTTCTAAAGTGATTATCAAATGTTTCAATACCTGATTTGATAATGACTTTTATACCAAAGAAATCTTTGATTTCTTGTATACGTTTATGATAAATCCAATGACATTCAACAAATAATGTATGGATGTTTTTTTCTTGGATAATTGTTTTGATTTGTTGGAGTGTTTGACTAGGAAGTTCAAAGATACTTGCAGAATCAATGACTTCTAAGACACCATATTCTCCTGTGACTTGTTTTAAGACTTCATTATTGATAGAAAGCATTTCATCTAAGCATGTTGTATTGTCTTCAATATAGTCACAAAAGGCACATTTTGACCATGCACAAGGTCTTGCTTTTAATAATACGATTTCTCGTTTGATTTTATCTTTAATGTGGCTGTATCTTTCCATGCTATCCCCCATTTCTCATATAATTGTCCTCTTTCAATAATAAGACTTACAATATAAACAGCAAGCAGTTTATCTAAGTAATCTGTCATGACTTGTACGATAAATACACTTGTTATTAAGTTTAATCCAATATTATGAAGAAACTGTATAATAAATGTACTGCTTCCAGATGTGATTCCTCCAAATAGAAAAGCCGTAACGACTGCACTAAGAAGTGATGTAGGAACTGCTACAAGTAAACTTCCTATAGGCATTCTTATACCTTTTAACCATTTGGTATGGAACAGGATTCCTGCAAAGAAACCTGTTGTTAATTGAACAGGAGCATAATAAAAAGAATAGACATCAAAAGTCATACCACTTGTCAAACTTCCTAAGACTCCTGTCATCATGGCATATTTTGGTCCTAATAATCCTGCAACCAAGATTGTTCCTATAGAATCCATATAAAATGGAATAGAAAATGTCATAGCAATCATTGCGCCTATAACATTAAGCAGGATTCCCATAGCCATCATCATGAGAATTCTTGTTTTCTTTTTCATATTTCATTTTCCTTTCTTCTAAATAACAGTTAGAAGCCAGATGTCTTGCATCCTTAGTTTTTTATACTGGGTTTGCTTCTCGAACCAGTTATTTATAGATTATCATAAATAAGTTTTATAGAAAAGAAAGGAATTTACTTTTTTCTATCTTTTATATATAATAAAAAAGATTTTGGATTGATAAAGGAAGAAGGAAAATGTGTAACGATATAGAATTATTATGCGATCTAGCAAAAGCAAAACATGATATGATGAAACATAAGCCTTTTAAATTCTTTATGAAGGCATTTTTGGCAGGAGCTTATTTAGGAGTGGCTGCTATACTATCTTATACTTTAGGGGCGTTATTAGTAGATTATGGTCCATTATCTAAAATTGCAGTAGCAGGATCATTTGGTATAGGACTTGTAGCGATTGTTTTTTTAGGGGCTGAATTGTTTACAGGAAATTGTTTTACAACAATTATGCCTGTATATAAAGGGCAAATGAAGTTTAGAGATATATTGCCTATGTGGATTGTTTGCTATGTGGGTAATATTGTTGGGATTTCATTTATTTGTTTCTTATTTATTATAAGTGGAGCACAATCAAAGATTATGGGGCCTTATCTAGAAAGTTTAGTCACAGCAAAATTAGATTTTCAAATCTTTGAATTGTTTATAAAAGCTATTTTATGTAACTTTATTGTATGTATTGCTTCATATTCTGGATCAAAGATAAAAAATGAGACTTCTAAATTGATTATGATTATGGTATTTGTGATGGCTTTTGTATTGCCAGGTTTTGAACACTGTATTGCTAATGGGGGTATATTTACAATGGCAATCACACAGTTAGGATCAGCTGTTAATTGGTCAATGTTACCATTACATATGTTGATTTCTACAATTGGGAATATTATAGGTGGAAGTGTATTATTGGCTTTACCAGTATTTATTGTTTTTAATGAAAAGAATTAAAATGGCACTTGAATAAGGTGCTATTTTTATTATAGATCTTTCTTTATAACTTTCTAGAAAACCTGTAATATAGATATTTATACTTTATTGTAAATCATAAAAAATCCAATTTATATTGAATGAAACAGCATATTTTCTACTTTCTATGTGTTTATGATTTATATATGATTCTATTTTATGATGGGAATAAGAGAAGAAAATTTTGAGGATATAAACATAGACAAATACTATTATTTTTCTATGTTTTTTTCTTTATACAAAAGATATAGTTTTGCTTGAAATGTGTTTCAAATAGGAGTAAACTATGGAAGAAATGTAAGGTAAAGTGAGGAGGGATTATTTTGGACAAAGTCATTCAAGATATTGTAGCAATAGATTTAGAGTGCTCAAAACGTGTTGAAGAAGCGAAAAAGAAAAGACAAGATGTTCAATCAGGAATGAGTGCGAAGAAAAAAGAAATCTATGATTCTTTTGTTGCTGAATATCAAGTAAAGATGGATGCACACAAAAAAGAATTGGAAGCACAAATTCAAGAAACAAAAGCCAAAAATGAACAAGAATACAAAGAATCACTTAGTCAATTGACAAGTCTTTACGAAAAGAATAAGAATGAGTGGGTTTCTACTATTGTTAATCGTTGTAAAGAAATTTAGAGAAGAGGTGATCGTATGAGTTTTTCATCAAATGCTATTCTTGCAAAGGCAAGATCAATGTATGGTCATAGATTGACAGAACAAAATTATGAAGAGCTTTTAAAAAGAAGAAGCATTAATGATTTGGTCGCTTATCTCAAAAGCGATACTGTCTATAGAGATATTCTTGCAGATCTAAAAGAAGTTAATGTTCATCGTGGACAATTGGAAGCTTTATTAAATAAAGAAATCTTTTTAAGATTGAATAGATTAATGAAGTTTGCTTCTAAAAGTGAAATGGAATTTTATAAACTAAGTATCACAGAATTAGAAATTCAATTAATCTTAACAAAAGCTAGATTAATTGTGTCTGATATGTATACGGGTTATGAAATAGAAATTCCAGAATACTTGAATAAATATGCAAGTTTTGATATTTATGGTTTATTACCAATTAATGATTATGATAGTTTGTTATTTCTTTTAAGAGGAACAAAGTATTATGATGCATTATTAAAGTATAAACCTGTTGATGATAAGCTTTTTGATTCTAATATGTTAGAACTAGAATTAAAACGTATTTATTTTAAAGAATATGTTGATACAGTTAATAAATTATATAAAGGTAAAAAACGTCATGATTTATTAACAATGATCAATACCTCTATAGAATTACAAAATATTACAAAAATATATCGTTTAAAGAAATATTTCAATGCAACTCCATCACAAATTAGAGAAACATTATATTTAGAATATAGTCGTATTCCAAAAAGTGTGATGAATGAACTAATTGAAACAAAAGATGCAAGTGAGTTTTTAAAGAAATTATCACAGTCTTCATATAAGCTATATATAGATGATAATGATTTTATCTATATAGAATATTATACGGAAAAGATTAGATATAATCTTGCAAAACGTTTTATGCGTTTTTCAACAGATAGTGCATTGGTTTTTATGACATATAAAATTGTCTATCAAGTAGAAATCGATAACTTAAAACATATTATTGAAGGCTTGAGATATGGAGAAGCACCTAGCCAGATTGAAGAGATGCTGATCTATTAGGGGGTAAAATATGGCTATAGAAGAAATGATATTGTTAAATATGACTTTTGACCGCCAAGATTTGGATCAAGTTTTATTTAACTTAAAAAGTTCGCGATACTTCTATCCTCAGTCTGCTTCGAAGATTGTTAATAACGTCAAAGGTGTTCATGCATTACAAGAGGACAATGTTTATGCAAAGATGTTAGATCGTTTGATTCAGATTGGATCTGATATGAAGTTGGATTTAACTCGTGAATTGGCTCCTGAATACTCATTAAATATTAATAAAACTGATGAGTATTTAAAAAATGTTGAAGGAGAAATTAAAAAAATCAAAGATATTCAAGATGAATTGGTTTTGGTTAAAGATGAAAATGAAAAGACTTTAGATATGTTAAATCACTTACATTTTTCTGAAATTGACTTAGATCAAATTGCTGAATGTCAATATGTTACTGTTAGATTTGGTCGTTTTAGACGACAAAATCTAGATAAGATTAAATATTATGAAGGTCGTCCTTTTATCTTTAATAAATTAGGAGAAGATCATCAATATGTATGGTGCTGTTATGTTGTGACTCATAATTTAAAATTAGAAGTGGACAATATATTTAGTGCCTTAGGATTTGAAGAAATTGAAATCCCATCATTTGTTCATGGAACAATTGATGGAGCAAAGAAAGAATTAGAAGAAGAAATTCATGCGATGCAAGAATATATTTTACGCATGGATCAAAAACTAACAGTTTTTAGAGAAACACATAAAGTTGATTTATTGAAGTTATATTCTACAGCTTATTTCTTACAAAGAATTGAATCATACAAAGTGTTTGTTGTGGATTATCAAAGCAAATGCGCTATTTATGGATTCATTCCTAAAAATAAGATAAGTGAGTTTAAAGAATTACACAACAATATTTCTAGTATAGAATATCAGGAATTACCTGCTAATATTCTCGAAAATCAACAAATTGTTGCACCAACAGTTGTCAACAATATAAGAATTGTTAGACCATTTGAAATGCTAAGTAAAGTAAAACAATCTGATAAGATTGATACAACACTTGCTGTAGCAGTTCTCTATTATTTAGTGTTTATTATTTTCTTGGGGGATTTAGGACTAGGAGCAATCTTGGTTATCTTAGGTATGTTACTTAAAAAGAAAAAAGTGGGAAGCTTATTTCTTGCGTTAGGGGTAGCATCATGTATTGGAGGACTCATGTATGGTGATGTATTCTATACAATTAGTCTTTATCCAGCAATAGCATTACCTATATCTGCTATCTTTAAAATTATTGATGGTATCGTTTTATTAATCGCTGGAACATTTAGTATAAGTGCGTTTAAGAAGATGTATATACAAGAATCTAAAGTAGAAAAGGTTCTTTCAATTAAAGGTATTTGTGGTTTGATTTGTGTATTTGCATTACTTGTTTATATGGGTTGTGCATATGAAGCACATTTGAATATTCCATTTATGCCATTTGCTATTGTAATTGTAGCTTGCCTTGTCATGGTGCTAGCGAAATCTATTATAAAAAAAAGAGCAACAAAATAGAGGAAGGAGAAACTTATGGCAATCGCAAAGTTGAAGCTTCTGGAAATTGCATTTCCACAAGAACAGTACGATTCAGTTTTACTCAAATTAATCAATACGGATAACTTTCATCCAGAAAATGCTTCTAAGTTTGTAGATTCAGTTCAAGGATTGTCAGTGTTAAATAGGAATAATCCTTATGCTGATTTAATCGCAAGAATGGAAGAAGCAAGAGATAAATATCATCTGGATTTAAAAAGTCATGAAGTTCAATCGACAAGAATGAATATTATACAGGCAGATGCATATTTCTGTGATGCGTTAGAACAAGTGACAAAAATCGAAGAAGTTAAATCGAATTTATTAAGGATGATTGATGAGAATGAAGCAACAATTAATCAATTAAAATATATGATTAATTCAGATATGGATTTTGATAATTTATTCTCATGTCATTATTTACAAGTGAGATTTGGGGTTATTCCAAATATTCATTTAGATAAATTACAATATTATGGAAGTCAACAATTCTTATTTAAGGCTTTCCATAAAACAGCTAAAGAAGCTTACTGTATGTATATCACTACACAAAGTAAAGCTCCTGAAATTGACAATATTTTCTCATCTCTATACTTTAAAAGAATACATATACCTGAGTTTGTTCATGGGACTCCTGAAAAAGCTCTTGAGATATTAAAAGAAGAAGATGAAACAGCTAGAAATTATATTCTAGAATTAGATCAAAGGGTTAAGAAAATCTTTGATGAAAGTATTGATCAATTAAATGAAATATATTCTATTGCATTAAAGCTCAATGAAACATATGATGCACAAAAATACGTAGTTGTATTTGGAGAATACTCAGCTATATATGGTTTCTGTGAAGAGAAAGATGCAAATAAGATGAAAGAAAGTTTTGAGGAATTAGAGGATGTTAAGGTAGAAATCATGCCAGCAATGGGTGATTCACGTTTATATCCACCTACAAAATTAAAAAATAATTGGTTTTCAAAACCATTTAAAATGTTCGTAGAAATGTATGGAGTGCCATCTTATACAGACTTTGACCCTACAAATTTGGTAGCAATAAGCTATACATTCCTATTTGGGATGATGTTTGGAGATGTTGGGCAAGGTATTGTTTTATCACTGGTTGGATATTTCTTCTATAAATGGAAAGGTATGCAACTTGGTGCTGTAGGAATGCGTTTAGGTATTTCGAGTACGTTATTTGGATTTGTTTTTGGTTCTATTTTTGGTAGTGAGGCTTTATTTGAGCATTTCATGGAGCCGATGTTCTTGCCGATGGAACAGGAAAATACAATGACGTTATTGATGGCTGCTATAGCTACGGGAGTTATATTAATTATTATTTCTATTGTATTTAATATTATATTGAATTTGAAGAAGAAACGATGGGGAGAAATGTTATTTTCACAAAATGGTGTGGCAGGACTTGTTTTCTATGTATCAGTCTTGTTGTTAGTTGCAAATATGTTGGTACAATTTAAAGTCCCATTTATTGGAAGTTCTGTATATATTGCATTATTGATTGCGATGCCAGTTGTGATGATTTTCTTAAAGGAACCTTTATGTCATAAGCTTGAAGGAGAAAAGTTGTTCCCACATGGTTTTGGAGCGTTTTTTACAGAAGCGTTCTTCGAATTGTTTGAAGTTATGTTGACATTTATTGCCAACACTATGTCATTCTTGCGTGTTGGAGGGTTTGTTTTGTCACATGCTGGGATGATGATGGTTGTTTATACTCTTGCTGAAATGGTTGCAGGAGGACCTGGTATCATTAATTTTGGATATATTTTAGTAGCAATTATAGGAAATATATTTGTAATGTGTTTGGAAGGTATGATTGTTGGTATCCAAGTTTTACGTTTAGAGTTCTATGAAATGTTCTCACGTTATTATGAAGGAAAAGGGAAACCTTTTAAAACAATTAAAGAAAGATAAAAAAGAAATATTTGGAGGATTTGAATTATGAATTTAATGATGTTTATTTTACCTGCTATTGCTGTTGTTTTATTATCTTTACCATTAGTTAAAATGTTTACTTCTAAAGTAAGCAAAGAAAGTGCAAAATGGCGTTTAATGACTCATATTGGTGGTTTCTTTGGAGCTGTTGCATTAACATTATGCTTAACTATGACAAATGCTTTTGCTGCTGGTGAAGCTGCATCTATTACTGGTACTTTAGCTCAAGGTTTAGGATTTATTGCTGCTGCACTTGCAACTGGATGTTCTGCATTAGGTGCTGGTATCGCTGTTGCTGCTGCTGCTCCAGCTGCAATTGGTGCTTTCTCTGAAAATGATAATAACTTTGGTAAAGCATTGATTTTCGTTGCCTTAGGTGAAGGGGTTGCTATTTACGGGTTATTAATTTCTATCTTAATTATTAACGCTTTATAATTTTTATAGGAAAGGTCTGATTATATGAAATTTTTCTTAATCAGCGATAATATTGATACATTAACTGGACTAAGACTTGTAGGAATTGATGGTGTGGTTGTTCATACAAGAAAGGATTTTCTTGAAGTTCTTCAAGCAAAGATGAAGGATGAAACTATTGCTATTATATTAGTGACTACAAAATTAGTTGATATGTGTCCAGATATTATATCTGAGATTAAATTAAAACAACAAAAACCACTGATTACTGAAATACCTGACCGTCATGGAAATTCTAAGATTGGTGAAACAATTGATAGTTATGTATCTGAGGCAATTGGGGTTAAATTATAGGAGAATGAGATTATGCAAAATATTGATCAAGTATTTCTCTATATGAAAGATGAAATTGAAAGACAAGCAAAAAGAGAAGAGAAAGCTATTCTTGATGAAGTACAATCTCTTGAAAATGAAGCTTATGAAAGTATGAAAGCTGAAGCAAAAAGAGATGCTGATTTAAGACTTAAACAAGAAGAAGATGAAATGACTTCTATAGCTTCTGCTGAAATTTCTGAAAGTCATATTGAAAGAACTAAGAAATTAATTGAAAAAAGAGATGAATATGTGAAATCTATATTTGAAGCTGCAAAAGAAGAATTAATTGCTTTTTCAAATACTGATGAATATAAATCTTTTATGATAGAAAAAGTAAAGAAAGTTGCACCTGAAATCAGTGATGCAAATTGTGTAATGTATGTCAAAGAAAAAGATTTGACATTAGAAAAAGAATTAGTGAAAACATTTGGACAAGATATTAAAGTGGAAGCAACTGATGATATAAAGATTGGTGGATTTATTATTGAAAATAAAGCATCTTCATTAGTTGTTGATGAAACTTTAGATTTTGCATTAAATAATCAAAAAGAATGGTTTAATAAAAACTCAGGATTAATTATTAAGTAAGAAATGGGGGATATGATTGTGAATGAAAATGTAATCTATTCAATCAACGGTCCCGTTGTTACAGTCAAAGATACTGATGCCTTTTCAATGCTAGAAATGGTATATGTTGGAAATATGCGTTTGATTGGTGAAGTTATTTCAATCAAAAAAGAATTTACAACAATCCAAGTTTATGAAACGACAACAGGTTTGAAACCAGGTGAACCAGTTTATGGAACTGGTCAACCTATTTCTGTAACTTTAGGACCTGGTATATTAAGAAATATTTTTGATGGGATTGAAAGACCCCTAGAAGAAATAGCAAAAGAATCTGGAGCTTTTATTCCAACTGGAAGTCATGTAGATCCTTTAGATAAAAATAAATTATGGGATGTTACATTAACTGTTAAAGTTGGAGATGAAGTGAAAGGTGGAGATGTTTATGCAACTGTACCTGAAACAGATTTAATTGTTCATAAATGTATGGTGTCTCCTTATACTAAAGGGAAAGTCATCGAAGTTGCACCAAATGGTCAATATAAAATTGATGATGTGGTGATGAAATTAGAAGATGAAGATGGAAATATTGTTGAATGTACATTAACTCAAAAATGGCCTATTAAACAAGCAAGACCAGTTAATAAACGTTTGCCTATTTCTATGCCACTTGTAACTGGACAACGTGTTATTGATACACTTTTCCCTATTGCTAAGGGTGGTACTGCGGCAATTCCAGGAGGATTTGGTACTGGAAAAACAATGACACAACACCAACTTGCAAAATGGTGTGATGCAGATATTATTGTGTATGTTGGATGTGGAGAACGTGGAAACGAAATGACACAAGTTCTTGAAGAATTTAGAGAGTTAATTGATCCTAAGTCAAATAAACCATTAACAGATAGAACTGTATTGATTGCTAATACTTCTAACATGCCAGTTGCAGCCAGAGAAGCATCTATTTATACAGGGGTGACTTTAGCTGAATATTATAGAGATATGGGTTATCATGTTGCAATTATGGCTGACTCAACTTCTCGTTGGGCTGAAGCGTTACGTGAAATTTCTGGACGTTTGGAAGAAATGCCTGCTGAAGAAGGGTTCCCAGCATATTTACCATCACGTCTATCTCAATTCTATGAACGTGCTGGATATATGGATAACTTAAATGGAACAAAGGGTTCAGTAACAATCATCGGTGCAGTTTCACCTCAAGGTTCTGACTTCTCTGAACCAGTTACTCAAAATACAAAACGTTTCGTACGTACATTCTGGGCTTTGGATAAAGCTTTAGCGTATGCACGTCACTATTTTGCAATTAACTGGAATCAAAGTTATAGTGAATATATTCCTGATCTTGAAAGATGGTTCAATAAAAATGTTGATCCTAAATTCTTAAGAGATCGTCAAGAATTATCTAGTATTCTTGCTGAAGAAACAAAATTGATGGAAATTGTTAAATTGATGGGTTCTGATGTATTACCTGATGATCAAAAGTTAGTTATTGAAGTTGCTAAACTTGTTCGTGTAGGTTATTTACAACAAAATGCATTCCATCCAGATGATACTTATGTACCACTTGAAAAACAATTAAAAATGATGGAAGTTATTTTATATGTTTATAAACGTGGTAAAGAAGTTGTGAATGCTGGAAAACCAATACGTTTGATTCAAGAAACTGGTATTTTTGATAAAGTTGTAAAAATGAAATATGATGTTCCAAATAATAATTTGGATTTATTTGATGATTATTATAAAGAAATTGATGAAGCAATTGCATCTATTGACTAAAGGAGGAATAAGTTATGAGTCTTCAATATGTAGGGTTGAATGAAATTAACGGTTCATTAGTCGTATTAGATCATGTTAAAGATGCTTCATATGACGAAATGGTCGAATTACAATGTAAAGATGGTTCAACTCGTTTAGGACGTATTGTACAAATTGAGGGAGAAAGAGTTGTTGTGCAAGTATTTGAAGGTACAAACTCTTTATCTCTTGCAAATACAAAAACAAGATTATTAGGTCATCCAATGGAATTACCTGTATCTAAGGAAATACTTGGACGTGTTTTCTCTGGCGCAGGGAAACCTATTGATGGACTTGGAGAAATTTATGCAGAAAAATCTATGGATATTAATGGGCAACCATTAAATCCAGTTGCACGTGTTTATCCAAGAAACTATATTAATACAGGGGTATCTTCTATTGACTGTTTAACAACATTGATTCGTGGGCAAAAGTTACCTATCTTCTCTGGATCAGGTTTACCACACAATCAATTAGCAGTACAAATTGTTAAACAAGCAAAAGTTGCAGATGATGACGGTAGTGGATTTGCAGTTGTCTTTGCAGCTATGGGGGTTACAAATGACGTTGCTGAATACTTTAGACGTTCTTTTGAAGAAGCTGGAGTTATGCAAAGAGTTGTTATGTTCTTAAACTTATCTAATGATCCAATCATTGAACGTACATTAACACCTCGTTGTGCATTAACAGCTGCAGAATATTTAGCATATGAACATGATATGCATGTTCTTGTTATTTATACTGATGTCACTTCATATTGTGAAGCATTACGTGAGTTCTCTTCAAGTAAAGGAGAAATTCCAGGACGTAAAGGATATCCTGGTTACTTATATTCAGACTTGGCTTCTTTATATGAAAGAGCAGGTATTTCTAAATCTGCAAAAGGTTCAGTAACACAAATCCCAATTTTAACAATGCCTAACAATGATATTACTCATCCAGTACCTGACTTAACTGGATATATTACAGAAGGGCAAATTACTCTAGATTCAGAATTGAATGCTATGGGTATTTATCCTCCAGTAAGTGTTCTTCCATCATTGTCACGTTTGATGAAGGATGGTATTGGTGAAGGTTATACAAGAGCTGATCATTCAGCAGTATCAAACCAATTGTTTGCTGCATATGCACATGTGCAAGATGTTAAATCATTAACATCAGTTATTGGTGAAGATGAATTATCTCCAGCAGATAAGAAATATATGGAATTTGGTCGTTTATTTGAACAACATTTCCTTAACCAAGGTTTTAATACAAACAGATCAATAGAAGAAACACTTGATTTAGGTTGGTCTTTATTATCAGTATTACCTAAATCAGAACTTGATCGTATTGATAATGCTGTATTAGAACAATATTATGATCATGAAAAGGCTGTAACTCTATTTGGAATTGAAGAAAATACATCAATCAAAGAGTTACAACAAGCAGTAGATAATGGCTAATCAAGTCTTTCCTACAAAAGGAAACTTAATCGCTACCAAAAAGTCACTAGAACTCGCTTATCTAGGTTATGACTTGATGGATAAAAAGAGAAATGTTCTCATAAAGGAAATGATGAGTCTATTAGACGATGTCAAAATGATTAGAGATGATATTACTGAATCATATCAAAGAGCATATATTGCTTTACAAGAGGCAAATATGTCATTGGGTATTATTAGTGATATTGTTGAAGCAGTTCCTATAGATGAGGGAATTAGTGTAACTTATCGAAGTGTTATGGGGGTAGAAATACCTAAAGTTTCTTATGAAAGAACACCATTAAGATTAGGTTATGGTTTTGAAAGAGCTAATTCAAAAGTCGATTATGCTTATAGATGTTTCTATCATGTTAAAGAATTGACAGTAAAACTTGCAGAAATAGAAAATGCTGTATATCGTTTAGCGAATGCAATACGTAAAACACAAAAAAGAGCAAATGCCCTTAAAAACATTTCTATTCCTGAATTTGAAAAAACTGTTAAATTTATCAGTGAAGCACTTGATGAAAAAGATAGAGAAGAATTCTCTCGTCAAAAGGTAATTAAAGTTCAAAAAGATAGACAAGAAAGATTAAAGCAGGAACAAGGTCAATAGCCTTGTTCTTTTCTTTTTGTTTCGAAAAAAATCTAAGTTTTACTTAAAAAATATATGTGTTAAAATATACACAAGGAGGGGTTATAATGAAAAAGATATTATTTATTAGCTTAACATTATTAATGTTGTTATCAGGAGGAATGTATGAACATGTACATGATAATCAATGTGAATATAATCCTGATACAGAATCTGGCTGTATTTATGAAAATAAAATTGATACTTTTGAATTTGGGGGACCATTCATTTGAAAAATAATTTATATGGCGGTATCATAAAAATCAATAGAAAACAAGCAGAAATAAAGCTAGAATATATATCTACATGCACTGGAATTTCTAAAGGACAACTTAGTAAGATAGAAAGAAATAGGGAATACGCTTCTCATGAACAGATTGAGGACATCTTTAATGTATTAAATTTGAAGAAGCATAATGAAGATATCAATGAGCAATTTGAAAATGATTTTTACACATTTTATAATAATATCGCATATGCAAGAGATTATGAACAATCATATCAAAAGATATTATCTTATGAAAATGTTATTAAAACGTCTTTATCATATATAAAATTTCTTTTATCTCAAATGATATATCATATCAATAAAAATGATTTAAAGACTATTAAAGAATATATGTATTTAGAAGACTATTTTGAATATCTAGAATCTTATCAAATTCAGTTGTTTTATGACTATTGTGGTGCATATTACATAAATCAACACAAATATAAGAGTTCACTTGATTATTTTGAAACAGCACTATCTTATAAAGGAATTCCTTTATCTAAAGCAATGGTACAATATCATTTAGCGACTTCCTTAACATATTTAAATGAAGTAGGTGAAGCTTTTCCATATATTACAGAAGTAATAGGAATATTTAGCGAGAGATTAAATTTAAAAAGATTAACGTTATCTCAACAATTATTGGCAATCATATATGTAAAATTAGGTAATTATGAAAAGTCAGAAGATATAAATTTAAACTGTTTGAATGCTTTTACAGAATTGAATATGCCTTATCAAGTTATAGAGATATATAATAATTTGTTTTGGTCATACGTGTTATCTGAAAATTATCAGAAAATTATATTAAAAAAAGATGAAATTCTTTTAAAGATGAAAGTTAGTCATTCTATTTATTTTTATATATCTTATGCATATTATAAGTTAGGAAACTTAGATGAGGCTAGAATATATATAAAATTAGCCAAAGAACATCTTAACCATCCAACAGATTATATGCAATCAATGATAAAAACATTCGCTATTTATTTATCAGATGCCAAAATCATAAGAAAAGAGAAATATCTACTAAGAGTATATGATGCTGCAGTAAAGAGTCAAAAAGAAGATCTAGTCATATTTACATTAAATATGATAATAGATTTCTATGTCGAAACAAACCAGAAAGAAAAAGAATATGAATATATGAAACTATTATTATGTTATAAAATTTAAAAATTCTTTAAGTAGTTGTTTATTTTCGAAATAAACACTATTATATTTGTATAAAATTAATATTATTTATCGAAAAATGAAATTATTGAATACCTATGTAAACAATGATAGTATTTAATTAGAAAAAATAAAGAGGAGGTATTCATAATGAATTTTAGGATGAAAATTTCAAAACTATTTATTGCTTTTGCACTCTTGTTTGGTATGTCATTTGGTAATTTTGTGCAGACTGATGTGTATGCAATAGAAACTCGAGGAAATGAAAGTGCAGGAGGTGGATCTAGTGCATTTATTTCTAATGGTTCTAAAAGTTATAGCACAACAAGTATGAGAGATGCTTATTTCACAGTAAAATCACAAGTATATCAATCCGAGAAATTAATAATTAGTATCACTGTGACAAATGGTAGAATAAAAGAAACAAAAACTGGTTCTACACTTATCAATGCTGATGGTAAATCTAATGTAAAAAAAACTATTACTGTGGGAGGTACAGAAAGAGGATTTAAGTTTGCTCCTTATAATAATAAACAGGCAAGTTATACGATTCATAGTGTATCAGCACAATAATCTAATAAATGAGTTTAAAGAAGATTTGATGAAGCATTAAATCTTCTTTATGCTATTGAAAGGGGAATAAAGATGTTGGTTAAGGGAATTACTAAAATATATCATAATAAAAATAAAAGAGTCGAAGCTTTGAAAGATGTATCATTCGAGTTGTCTAATAATGGTTTATATATGATTTTAGGACCAAGTGGGAGTGGTAAGACGACATTGATCAATATTTTGTCAGGGCAAGATAGAAAATATATTGGTAAAATTATTGGCAATGAGGTTGTAGAGATAATTGATCAAGAGATTATGTTATTTGAGAATATGACAGTTCAGGAAAATTTATTATTTGTAAATAGGGATATAAATAGAATAACTAAGTTACTTGAACAGTTTCATTTATTAAAATATATAACGTGTAAAATTAAAAATCTTTCACAGGGTCAAAAGAAGAGGATACAAATTATACGTTCTTTACTACAAAATCCTGATATTCTTCTTTGTGACGAACCTACAGCATCATTGGACCAAGATTCATCTAAAATTGTTATGAATATGTTAAAACAATTAAGTCATAGATGTATAGTCGTTGTTGTAACTCATAAGGAAAATTATGTAAATCGTTATGCTGATCGTGTTATAGAAATGGATAAGGGTGAAATTATTAATGACAAATCTATTAATGATACACAACCACATAACTGTGTAAATAAACATGCTGTTGAAAAAAAGACTTTCTTGGATCATATGTATTATATATTTTTAAATTATAAGTCTAGGAAAATGTATTGTATATTTAATATTTTTGTTGTTTTTTGTATATTATTTGGAGCGATTTTTTCATATAATATGATTCACTCTACACAAGCAAATATAGACAAAAATATTTTTACTTATTACAATCAAAATATTATCAATGCAGCACCCAATGATTATAACAATGAGAATTCTATACAGACTTTTGATACTTTTCAATATACAGATATACAAACTATTATCAATAGTACTCCTGAAATTATAGGCTATACTTTTTCAAATGATAATAGAATGTATTCTTATTGTAATGAAACAACAGAAGTATGTAGAAGTGATATAACTAGGGGAAAAGAAATAGAAAAAGATGGTATGGTTTTCCAGTTGATTCCTCATCTTCCATATGTTGAATTAGTTAATTATGATGATACAAAACAATATAATGATAGTGGGATGAGTTTGGTATATCAAATAACTGATTCTATGAATTTAGATTTATCTTATGGACATATGCCAACTCAAGATAATGAAATGGTTATTGATAAAAATGTAGCTCAATTATTATGTCATATTTATAATATTCAAACTTTTGAAGAGTTGTTAGGAAAGACGTTTACATTATATTGGAATGATATCTATTATGGTGAATTGGATAGTCCTTCTCATGAATTTGAAATATCTGGTATTATGAATGTTAATTCTGTTTATGAAAATCAAATTTTTGTAAAAGCTGATGCATGGTTTAAGGTGTTATGTGATACATTTCATATTGATAAAGAACAATGGTATTTTGATAGTGTTTCTTTTATGTTAGATCCTCTTTGTGATATAGATATAGTCATTGATCACATGAATAATATATATACTGGAAAGAATTGTCATTTTGAAGTTAAGGACTTTCAAAATATAGAAAACTATTGTTATAGAGAGATAAGTGGTCGTTATTCAGATGTGAAACCGGTGTTTGAAATATCTCAATTGTTCAATGTTTTTATCATATTTATAGTTTTCTTTTTGATATTTTATGTGTTATTAGATTTTATAAATATTAGAAATAGAAAAAAGGAAATTTATCTTTTGAAAAAATATAATTATCGTTATCAGTTTTTAGGTGTTTTTATGATATTTGTCATTATTGTTATTTCAATGATTTTAACAATGTTATTTGGTCATATGATATGTTTATGGATATCAGATTTTATAAAGGTGTTTTTTAGTGATTATGATTTTTCAAATTTTATTATTGAATTCAATTTTTTTGATAATCTTATTATCATAGTAGTGATTGGAGCCATCATGATGATAAAGGAAGTGTTGATGAATGGTTATGCAACTCAAAAATATAGATAAATCTTATGGAGATAATCAAATCTTAAAAAACTGTAATCTGTTATTGGAATATCGTGGTTTATATTTTATAAAAGGGGAAAGTGGTTGTGGGAAAACAACTTTGTTAAATATTATAGCTGGATATGAAGATTTTGATAGAGGTAAAAGAATTGTAGATAAAGATATTCATATATCTATGATATTTCAAAACTTTGAATTAATTAATGAATTAAGCGTGAGAGATAATATAAATATTTATCAATATTTATATTATAAAGATAATCAAAATCAAGGTATTATAGAAGATTTAGGATTAGAAGAATTTCTTGATTATTATCCTCAAGAATTATCATATGGTCAACAACAAAGAGTTGCTATAGCGAGATCTCTTATACATGCTAATGATATCATATTATGTGATGAACCAACTGAATCACTAGATAAGAAAAATAGACATATTGTTATGTGTTTATTAAAAAAATTATCTCAGCAATGTATTGTCGTTGTTGTATCTCATGATGAAGAACTTTTAGACGAATACGCAGATATCTCATATGAAATAAAAGATAATCATTTGAAATTATTAAATGTAAAACACAAGAACCAATTACATATTCCAATAAGAAAAGATGAGATAGATAAACGCAGACTGTTCCATTTGATGAGAAAACTTGTTCTTAAGATTAACAGATATTATTATGTGGTTTCAATTTTATTTCTTGTTATGTCATCTATAGGATTTAGTCTATATAGTCGTTTTGTAAATCAGCAAAGTGGGACACTTAATGATCATACAATATATCGTAAGATAACGAGGTGGGGACAGACACCATCTGTATTAGAAAATCCATTAATCATTAGGCAACAATATCATTTTTCTAACCAACTTCTTGTTGACAATGAAACTATTCGTACATCAATTGTCTCTTTGCCTAGTGTACATAAAGATTTACCTTTAGTAGAAGGACATTATGGTCAAGGAATTATTATTAATCAATTTCTAGCAAATGAACTTCAAAAGATATATCAAAAAGATAGTTTAATTGGTGAAATATTAAACCTAGAATTTAAGATAGAATCAGTTTTTGAACATACTTTTGCATTGCCTATTGTCGCGATTGTTGAAGAAAATACTGATATGAATATGTCTCAACTCTATTATCCATATGAAATCATTGATTCTTATTTACAATCACAGTTTTGTGTTTATGATGGTGAAAAGATGAGTGTAAAAGAAGTATATAGAAGGGAATATGCATCAGATTATGAGATTATTTATGATTTGGATCAAGATGTTATTGATATATATCAAAGAATGAAGAAGCAAAATATGAATTGTTATAATGTGGTATTAGATGCTATGAGTTTAAATCAATATCAACAGGAATTAATTCAATTGATTATATTGATAGTGATGATTATATTTATAGTTTTTTATCAAATTATGAGTTACATAGTCCTTGTATTTGAATCAAAAAAACAGATACGATATTTAAGTATTATTCATTCTTTATCGATAGATATGAATAATCTTAAGAAATATGATTTTATGATCCATATTATAGAATATGCCATTGTGATTGTTGTTGGATTTATATTGAATGTTTGCTTATATTCATTGATAAAGATAATCTTCGATTTATCAAATAGTGATATAATCAAGAATATGATGATAGGATTCATGATAAGTCTTATCAGTCTTATTGTTTATGTAATTTCTTTATCAATAACAAGAAAGTCTATATATAAAAATAACTTTATTGTTAATATTAAAGAAGATTAAAATTATTTTATGTATACAGAAGTAAAGATGAAGTCATCTTAAGAAAATATTAAGGAATCTTTTATTTTATGTTCAAGTCTCTTTTAGACTCTTATTTGTATAATAGTAGTGCATGGAGGGATGAGTATGAAAAAGAAGATTGTTATGAGTATTATTTTTGCGTTAAGTTTATCAACAATGCTGTTGCCTTGGTTTGGGGGTGCAAAAGGTATTCAAGAGATATATGGAACAATTTTACTAGAAAATCCTATTGCTTTTACATGTATTATCTTAGTGTTTGTAGGAATATGGGAAGGTTCAAGAACTGGTGAAATTATTGGAACAATAGGAATGCTTGGTATTATTGTTATGGAGGTTTATGAATTTTTTACATGGCATATTTTGACAATTACTGGGAAGTTTAGCTTAAGTTTGAGTTTAGATATGTGTTATCCAGAGTTTTATTTTGCAGTATTCAGTATGTTTATTACGTTTATGTTATATAGACATGACTGTAAAAGAAGATTTGACAGATTCAATCAATATGATTAAGATATAGTTATATTGAATGGTGAGGTATGAATATGAAAATAAAGGACTGGAAGAATTATAATTTAATAAGAAATATATTCAAGTTTGAATTATTTTATAAATTAATGATTCTTTTTATACTCAGTCCTTTTTTGCGTACTGTTGTTCATCAATATTTAGAAGCTGTCTCTAATGGAATTGCTTTTAATCAAGATATGATATTTAGTTTTTTATCTTGGCATGGTATTCTTGTGTTTTTATTATTAAGTGGGATTATGATAGGGATCATATATTATGAGATATATGTTTTAATACAGATTTTAACTTTGGAAAAACAAAAGGAATCTTATTCACTAAAACAGGTTATGTTAAAGTCAATTGTGAATTTAAGATATACTCCTAAATTATCTTTGTTTATTTCAGGAATATATTATACTTTATTATTGCCTTTAGTACATATTGGTTATTTGAATAGTTATATTATGCAATGGAATATTCCACCATTTATATTTGGTGAATTGAAGTTGACATTTATGGGTCAAATATTAATGATTTTGATTTATGTATTGTATTATGGTCTATATGTAATGATGATTTTTGTTCCTTTGTATATGGTTTTAAAGCAATATAAGTTGAGTTGGTCAATTCAATCCAGTATACAACTTTTAAAAAGAATAACTATAAAAGATAAAGTATATATAGCTTTATGGATAGTTTTATGGATGATAGGAGAAATGTTAATATGGTCTATACTACCTTATCAAATGTTACATAATAGAGACTTTAGTTTTTATTTTCTTAAGTATTTTATTAATTCTACAAGTTTTAGGTATAGTGCTTTGCAATATATAGTTGTTGTTGGTTTCTATACAATTATGATGGTCATCTTTTTAAGATTTATGATTTCTATGTTTATGCGTTATGAAGATCATTTTATCATGATTCATGATATGACTATAGAAGTAGATAATATGAATAAAAAGATTGTGAAAGTAAAAAATTGGATTATAGAATTTTTAAATGAGCTGAAAACTTCATTTCTTCAAAGTCGACTTTATACAAAACATAAAAAAGTCATGCAAATAGTGCTCGGTATATTAAGTGTATGTCTTGTAATAGGTTATTTACATAGTGATGCTTTATTACATGAGCCTTGGGTGATAGGACATAGATGTTCAGGATATAAAGTAGAAAATAGTATAGAAGCATTACGAGATGCTAATGATATGAATGCCAGTTATGCAGAAATTGATATTCAGTTATCTAAAGATGGTATTCCAATTGTATTTCATGATAGTCATTTATCTAGATTATCTTCGAGAAATGAGAAAATCAGTGATTTAACTGCGAAAGAACTTCAACAGGTTGAATTAAAGCAGAATAATTCTATTTCACATATCATGACACTTGAAGAGATGATTAAAATGATGCAAGATGAAAAGATGACAGTCGGTCTACTTATCGAATTAAAGCCCACTTCAACAAATGGTAGAGAAATGGCTCAAAAAGTCGTTGATGTTGTTGAAAAGTATAACTTTTCAAAACAGGCAATCTTTATGTCATTGGACTATACAGCTGTTCAGGAATTAAAGAAACTACAGCCATCATGGTGGATTGGATATTGTATTTATGGAAGTGTTGGAGATATTGATGAATCTATATGGTCATTGAATATTGATTTTTTAGCAGTTGAAGAAAATAGAATGAGTACATCTTTTATTCAAAAAGCAATCTCACATATGTTACCTATTTATGTTTGGACTGTGGATGATGAAAAGAAGATGAATCAATATTTAAATATGGGTGTCAGTGGTCTTATTACAAATTATCCAGATATAGCAAGACAGACGGTAGATGCTTATGAAGATGCTCATTATCATCATTATTACTATGAAGGTAGAGGGTATCCAGGATCATAAAAAGACAAGCCTTGGCTTGTCTAGATATCTAGTTCTATATGATATATTTTTGCCCATAGATATATTTGATAGAGATAAGCAAGAAGTTGAGGACCCATCATTAATTGACCAAACCAAGGATATTGGAAACTTTCTCCCTTGGTTTCTACAAGTTCATTGAGTTTTTCCATGTCAAAGAGTTGATAAAGAATATTATCAGAGTCTTGTAAAGACTCTTTTAATTTTTGATAAATGAGTTCTTTATATAAAGGAGAATGTGTTTTTGGATAAGGGTTTTTCTTTCTATGTGTGATGTCATAAGGGAGAATATCTTCGAAAGCAAGACGTAATAATCCTTTTTCTTCTTTTTTAGCAAACATATATGTTTTAGGCATATTATAGAGATATTGGATAATTTTTGTAGATGCAAATGGGACTTGGATGTTGATAGAAGCATAAAGAGATTGTGTATATGCACGTGTTAATAATGTTTGCATAAACCATTCTTTGTGTAAATAAATGAGTTGTTTTAATGGATCGTTGGTTAATGATTGTTGAATTGTTTCTTGGTATTTTTGATGGATATAGTCTTTAAGATGGAGTTGTTTGATTTGCGGACTAAAGAGTTCCATCTTTTTATCCAGTTCTCTTAACCAAGGGAAATGTGGCTGTTTCAATAACTCCTCTTTATAAAACCAAGGATATCCACCAAATATTTCATCTGCACATTCACCTGAAAGTGCTGAAGTATGATATTTAGAAATATATTTACAGAAAAGAAGAAAACTTGAATCTATGTCTGCCATACCAGGCATATCTCTTGCGATTAATGCATCTTTTAGAGTGTTGATTAAGTCATGACAAGAGAGTGTACAAGTACGATGATGTGTATCGTATTGTTGAATCATTTGATGAATATAATCATCATCCATAGTTGTTTGATATTCATAGGCTTGAAAATATTTATTTTGTTTTTCATAAGTGATACTAAATGTATCTAATTGTGGATATTTTTTTGCAGTCACTGCTGTAATAATACTTGAATCTAAACCACCTGATAACATTGTAGACGTATCATGTTTGTTTTTGATGTGTTGTAAAATGTTTTCTTCTACAAGAGTTCTTACTTTTTGAATAGATTGTTGTAGAGAGTCATGATGTGGAAGATCTTGTAATCTATAATAACAATATGTTTCTAGTTTATCTTTATATGTGAAATAGTATCCTGGTTTAAGCGAATAGATATCTTTGTATAAGGTTGTTCCTGGTGTTAAACTAGGACCTAAAGCCAATAATTCTTTGATTCCGTTTTGATCGACAATGGCTTTTCCTATATAAGCAAGTAAACATTTGATTTCATTAGATATAATAAGAACATTGTCTTGAAGAGTATAGTACAATGGAACAATACCTAACTGATCTCGACAAGCAAATAATTCTAAATCGCTATATATAACAAAACTAAATCCACCATTAAACAGATTTAAGCAGTCTTTTCCATAATGAAGATAACTTAAAAGAATGATTTCTTCCTCTTGATAAGTATGGAATTGATAATTTTCTTTTAATAAATCTTGCTTTATATCTTCTAGATTATAAATGTTTCCAATAAACATAACATGATAATGAATGTCATTATAAACATAAGAAAAGATATGTCTGTCTTCTAATGAATGATAATAAGACATATGACAATAATCAGTTGTCTTATATTCTATATTTAAACTGTTTACATAAGTTAACTGACTCATGTTTTTGATTTTTTCATCAATGTGCATAATATTTTGATGATGATAATGACAAATTGCTATGATTCTATGCATATATTTCACCCTATATACTATATGATTTAAAATAGAATATATGAGAAAAAAATGAGGCTTATTTGAGACCAGCCTGCATCTATAAAATGTTAAAATGAATATGGGTGATGAAAATGGAATGTCCAAGATGTCATAATAAAGATATAACAAAATTATATGAATTAAATGGAAAGTATTATTGTCGAGATTGTATAAAGTTCCATAGAGTATTTATTGATGAAACAAGAAAAACAGATAATCAATTATATACCCCGATAAATGCTCAATATAATCTTGCATTTACATTAACTTCTACACAAATGAATATTTCCCATCAGCTAGTAGAAAATTATAAACAAAGTAAGAATTCCCTAGTACTGGCAGTATGTGGATCTGGAAAAACTGAGATTGTATTTAAACTTATTCAATATGCATTAAATTTAGGACATCATGTTTGTTTTTGTGTTCCTAGAAAAGAACTTGTTATAGAATTGTATGAAAGACTTGTTGATGCTTTTTGTTTTGTGGATATTGGACTTATTTATGGTGGATGTCAAAAAAATATAGATGCTCAGTTTATTATTTGTACAATGCATCAGTTATATCGATTTGAAAATAGTCGAGGATTTCATTTGATGATAGCTGATGAAGTTGATGCTTTTCCATTTTATGGAGATAGAGTGCTTCAAGAACTTTTTGAAAGATGTTGTGTGGGTCATTGGGTGAAGTTGAGTGCCACATTTAGCTTAGAAGATGTAAAAGCTGGAGAAGAACTCTTGATTATGAATAGAAGATATCATGGTTATGATTTACCAGTCCCACGTTTAATTATCCTTCCAAGCTTTTTACAAAAATATATACTTGTTTATCTTTTAAAGAAAATGAAGAAAAGAACAATTGTCTATGTTCCAAAAATAGAAATGGTGAATGAATTAACTGTTTTTTTAAATCATTTGCACATCAAATCTAGAGGTGTTTCTTCTCAACATACAAATAATCAAGAAACAGTTACAGCTTTAAAAAAAGATAAAATACAAGTGATTGTTTCTACAACTCTGTTAGAAAGAGGAATGACAATTGAAGATGTTCAGGTTATTGTCTATTGTTCACAACATCCATTATTTGATAGAAGAACACTTATTCAAATTGCTGGTAGAGTTGGACGTAAAGTCAATCATCCTACAGGTAAAATCTATTTTTTAACCAGTGAAAGAACGGAGGGAATCAAATCATGCATATCGTCCATTATAAGCCTCAACAAGATGTGTGTTTAATATGTTTTAAGCCCTTACTTAAAGAAATATCTTTATTGAACTATGTATTAGCTGTTCCCATTTGTTCATGTTGTTATCATCAATTTGAAGTGCTAAATATAACAATCCATTTTCATCATCACCCTCTAACAATTCTTTATAAGTATAATGAATTTTTTCAAGGTCTATTATATCAGTATAAGGGTCTTTATGATCATGCTTTAAAAGATGCTTTTGTATCTGCCATAAAATGTCAATGCTTCATTCATTTCAAAGATTACATAATTGTACCTACCCCTAGTTCTGAAGATGACAATAGAATACGTGGCTTTTCTCCTATGGAAGAAATAGCAAAAGCATTATCTTCAAGAATATTTACTGGTTTATATAAAAAGGAAAATTATAAACAAAGTAATCTTTCTTTTGAGGAAAGAAAAAATGTTTCAGATAAGTTAGGCATTCATCATAAAAATGAATTGACTCATCAAAAAGTATTAATTATTGATGATGTCTTTACTTCTGGTTCAACACTTAAAGCATGTTTAGATTTGGTATTAACTGCCAATCCTCAAAAAGTAGAATTACTTGTTCTTTCTACCAAAAGAACAAGAGAAGAATTGTTGAAGATTTAGAGCAGGTTTCGACCTGCTCTGTCTTAATCATATCTATTTCCAGGGAAATAGACAGATTATTTTGCTATGAAAAAGAAGTGAAAAAATAAATTTTCTATTCGACAAACAACGAGATATTATTCACAAATCTTGTTTTATAATATTTGTGACCATGAAGTAAAGGAGATGTAAATAATGCAAGGTAAAGTAAAATGGTTTAACGCTGAAAAAGGATTTGGATTTATAGACAGAGGTGAAGGTAAAGACATATTTGTACACTATAGTCAAATAGTGCAAGATGGATATAAATCTTTAAATGAAGGTGAAACTGTGGAATTTGAACTGTTTCAAAGTGAAAGAGGATTACAAGCAAGACATGTTGTAAGAATCTAATGGCAATGGTACCTGTAATGGGTACCATTTATTGTGTGTTAAATGTGTTATATATGAAAAGCAGATATTATAACATGTGTATAGGATAAAATATACAAATTACATATCTTTTTTCGTGTAAATTCTTTGTTTTACAAGGAGTTTGTGCTATAATTACAATGTTTTCATGTACATGAAAGGAGAATATTCCATGGCAAGTAAAAAAGAAGAAATTAGAAAACAATTAAAGAAAAAAGAAGCAAAAGAACTTGAAGAACAAGGACTAAATAGCCATGTTGAAGTTGTAGATTTAAATGAAGATTTGGGTGAAGATATCCAAATTGAAACATTTGAAGATGTTGTGAAAAAACCACAACAACCTATAGCGTTCAATACAACTCCTCAAAAACAGAAAAAAGGTTTATTCGGTTCTATTAAAAGTGCTTTTTCTCAAGATCATAAAATATTAAAGAAATTAGAAAAACAAGCTGAAGAAGTTTTAAGCTTGGAAAGTCATTATCAAGCAATGAGTGATGAAGAACTTGCTCATCAAACAGTTTTATTTAGAGAAAAACTTTCTAATGGAAGTACATTAGATGATTTATTAATAGAAGCTTATGCAGTTGTAAGAGAGGCTGCATGGAGAAAGCTAGGGTTAAAAGCGTTTAAAGTTCAAATCATGGGTGCAATTTCTTTGCATAATGGAGATATTGCAGAGATGAAAACTGGGGAAGGAAAAACATTAACTTCTATTTTTCCAGTGTATTTAAATGCGTTAGAAGGTAAAGGTGTTCATGTTGTTACAGTGAATGATTATCTAGCAAATCGTGATAAAACTGAAAATGGTAAAGTGTTAGAATTTTTAGGATTAACTGTTGGTTTGAATAGACGTGAGTTATCTAAAGATGAAAAGCGTAGTCAACATCATTGTGATGTTACATATACAACAAACTCTGAATTAGGATTTGATTATTTAAGAGATAATATGGTTCAACGTTTACAAGATAAGGTTTTAAGACCATTAAATTTTGCATTGGTTGATGAAGTTGACTCTATTTTAATTGATGAATCAAGAACACCATTGATTATTTCTGGTGGTAAGAAAAATACAGCTGCATTATATATTCAAGCAGATAAGTTTGTAAAATCTTTGATTGCTCAAGAGGATTATGAAGTTGATATTGAAAGTAAAACTGTTTCATTAACTGCTAAGGGTATAGCAAAGGCAGAAAAAGGATTTAGAATTAACAACTTATATGATCCTCAACATATTGCTTTGGTTCACCATATTAATCAAGCATTAAAAGCAAATTATACAATGACTCGTGATGTTGAATACATGATTGCGACAGAAGATGGTAGTCGTGATATTAGAAATGCAAGTATCATGATTATTGATCAATTTACAGGTCGTGTCATGCCTGGACGTGCTTATAGTGATGGTTTACATCAAGCTATTGAAGCAAAAGAAGGTGTACCAATTAAAGAAGAAACTGTTACACTTGCAACAATTACTTATCAAAATTTCTTTAGATTATTTAATAAATTGGCTGGTATGACTGGTACAGCAAAAACAGAAGAAGAAGAATTTAGAACAATCTATAATATGCGTGTTATTGAAATACCAACAAATAAACCAGTTATTAGAGATGATAAGCCAGATTTGGTTTTTGCTCATCAAAAAGCAAAATATAAAGCAATCTGTGATGAAGTAGAAAGAAGACATGCTTATGGTCAACCAATTTTATTAGGGACTGTTTCTGTAGAAACATCTGAATTATTAAGTAAGATGTTAAATAAACGTGGTATCAAACATAATGTGTTAAATGCGAAAAACCATGCAAAAGAAGCGTTGATTATTGAAAAAGCTGGGGTTATGGGTGCGGTAACTATTGCAACCAATATGGCAGGACGTGGTACTGATATTAAATTAGGTTTAGGAGTAGCTGAATTAGGT
>DEPZ01000039.1:0-131 GCA_002359025.1 Erysipelotrichaceae bacterium UBA3379
AAATATTGACCTATATATCCCCATACAACTGCACCTAAACCATACCCAATATCTAATCCACAATAATATATTGAAGTCGCAAAGGCAAATTGTGATGTGTCAACAGTTTGAATAATTCTATAATTGAATAT
>DEPZ01000039.1:293-10051 GCA_002359025.1 Erysipelotrichaceae bacterium UBA3379
TTTTTTTGAAAAGAATCTTGAAAGAAAAGTAACAACTGCTGTAATAGTAAAAAATAAACCTACGTTTCCAAAATTTAATTCTTTTGTAAATGATGTTAAGAAACTATTGACAGCGCCTTGTGAAAATGTTGCTAGAAAAAATACACTTGCAATAATAATTCCTTTGTAAGATTGTTTTTGATTGTTATTGCTTCTTGCTTTTTTATCACTTTTTATAAAAAATGAAAGACAAAAAATAATAATAGAAATAACTAATAATACTAAAAACAATGAAATAAAGTTGGTATATTTTTCTCCTAATATCTCCAATGCAATTGTAGGACCAATCGCATTAGCAACTGTATTTGCTGACGATGTAAAGCCAACTCCTTCACTCAGTCTGGAAGCTGGTACATATTCATTTGCAATAGCTGTGGAACAAGTGAGACTTATTCCAAAACCAAATCCATGGATGATTCTAAAGACAAGAAATAATGTTATATTACCTGATGCGCAATAACCTATTGCTGCAATGACTGTCAATAACAAACCAAATACCAATAATACTTTATTACTGAATTTTTCATTTAGTTTTTTTATAAACAGTCTAATAAATAAGGCAGATAGTGTAAATACTGTAATCATATATCCACCCATAACACTTGATGATGTTAAAAGAGTTCCATAGATAGCCATGACAGAGTTTAACAAAGCATACCCCATATTAACACCAAATACTAATAATAGTGAAAACAAATAATTCTTTGTCCATAATTTTTCTTTCATTCCAGGTTCCTCTCTTCTTTTAATGTAACTATTATTATTACATCTATAATATAGTATCTTTTTTATTGTAATGTCAATAGTTACATTAATAAAAATAAAAAAAGTAATCAATAAAGATTACTCATTTGAAGAACATGTCTTTTGGACATAATATCTTGTATCATCTATAACATCTTTTAATGTAATTGATGATAATTCATTTTCCATTGCCTTTTGAACTCTCATTAATTTATCATCTAAAATATTATGTATATTCTTACCTACTGGACAATTCATATTAGGATTTTCATGGAAATGAAATAATTCACCATTTTCAACACATTCTACAGATTGATAAATATCAAATAGTGTAATTTGATCTAAGGATTTAGCAATAGTTGTGCCTCCTGTCCCTCTTTGTACATTTAATAAATGACTCTTTTTTAATGAAGAAAGAATTTTTCTAATAATCACTGGATTAACATTAATACTTGTTGATAAAAACTCACTTGTGATTTTATAATCCTTTTCAAATGTATCAATACAAGCAAATATATGAATAGCAATTGTAAATCGACTTGAAATTTGCATCATTCATTTCCCCTTTCACAATTATCTTACAAAACGTATATTGTCATGTCAATCATTACATCAAGATATTTTTCGTATCTATGAAATGCAAATCTTTTTTAATTTTATACTTTTGACTTTTTCAAAGCAAAAATCAGAAGACTATGTCGATATGATACATCTTCTGATTACGTTCTTTCTAACCTTACTGCGTGCGACTTTAATTATATTTTTAAGATAATGAACTCATAATGAATCTTACATTTTAAAACATTTGATAATTTCATCTTTGTACAAATCAATAAGTCCTTCTTGATAACCAAATGCTCTATCATTACAAATAGAATGAGTTATGGATTGTAGTTCTTTAGATTGTATTTGTTTTAACATTTGTAATCTTTTTTCACTTATTTCTATTTGCTCAACTTTTATTTCTTCAAACCATTGTTGGTTATATGACCACAATATAAGATTCTCTTTATACCTTTGTTTAAGTTTTTGAGCAATGAGCAGACCCTCTGGATCATAATCACCGGTATAATAAAGTTGACAACCACTTTCAATCAGTCTATCTAATAAAAGATATGTACAAACATTAATTTGGCCGTTACTACTGACAAGTCCGATGTCAATGTTTTGATTGCTGACAAATGAACATAGTACTCTAAAAACTGAGGGATTTTCTAGAATAAGAATTGGCATTTTCTGAAAAAGTCCCTTTACTGAATTTATATTATATAAATTCACATTCCATGGTTCATACAAATGAAAGAAACCATCCCATGCTTCATATTGCTTTTGTGGTCGAATATGACATATATAACAATAGTTTGACAAATCATCTTTGAGGATACCTGCACTATATAAAATATCAGATATCTCTTGTGCATTTTCTAATGAAGTATGAATATTCAAAATCTCACATATTCCTTTTAATAATAAATCTCTTGGTAGATCTTCATCAAAATAATGTGGATTCTTTGTTATTTGTTGTGAAAATACAGCAAGTAATTGATATTGATTTTGATAAATAGGCAATTGATTTAAAGCATGACACACATGTATTAAAACGGTATTATATTTTTCAGGAGAATAATCATAATATTTCTTTACAAATCTATCATTTTCTAAATAATACTTTAACCATTTATATGCCTTAGTATCCTCAAATTGAGAGAGAATTGTGTTTTTAAACACAGATAATTGTTGTTGATATAATGAATTGATTTCCTTTTGAGTATAGATGTAAGACTGTTTAATGATTTGTAATGACTCTAATATATTCACTTCTGCAAAACGAGTATCTCGTAACTTCCTTTGAAATTGGTGAAATGATAATTCCAATCTTCCAGAAGATAAATCTAAGCCAAGCAATCCTCCTATACATTGTTGTTCTCTTTGAGTTAAGTGATCAAGAACAACCTTTCCTCCTAAATGCCCTAAACGCTTATACTTTAGAATCCACGCATCTATAAATCTTTGAAAACCAGATTGATTTAAATACTCAGCAAATTCAGTTTCTATACTCATTGATATCTCATCTTCTTTTGATGCCCATTCCATATATATGCAATCACTGTAACAAACGGTGCATTTTGAGGTCTAAATAATTCATATATTGCAAGCGATGGGCAGGATGGATAATCTCCCCAGAGAACTTGTGAATTCATGATATAGTCAAAGCCAAATTTAGTAATGAGATCAAACATATTATCAATATTGTTTTCATCTACACCTGCAAATGCTTCATCTAAAGCAATAAGTAGTGGAGCATCATTTCTTGCACTTTCAAATTTCGCTGCAACGGCTGAAAATAATGGTACATACATTGATAAAGCTTTTTCTCCTCCGCTGTAAGCATAAAAAACATGAGAAGTTAATTCTTTACGATTTTCATTTGGTTTCTTTGCATATAATGTAAAATCAAACCATTTTCTATAGTCCATAACTTCTTTCATTAGCTGATGAAAAGAAGCAGTTGTATTTTCGTCTTGACTTAATTTACGAGCACTTGCAATCTTAGAACGAAAATGATTAGAAATTTTTTTACGATCTACATCTTTTAAAACATGATAATCTTTTTCTAAAAGTTCTACCAATTGAGCAGTATCTAATTGCTTATCATCTATAGCTTTGCGACTTCTCCATTTTAAACTGAGTTGCAACCCACTACTGGTATTCATATCATTCATATAGTTTTGTATCTTTTCAACCCATCTACGACTCAGCTGTATACGTTCTCTTATTTTCTTTCCTATTGTGTTGACAAGTATCTCTTCAAAAATATGTCTATCTTCATCAACAATTAACATTTCTTGCATTTCAATATTTCTCATTAATATACGAATCAATTCTAAAAATGGTACTTTTTTCCCTTGATCAGTTGCTTTTAATACCATTCTTGAGGGAATATCATCAACTTCATGACATAATGAAACATTCTCTTGTACAATATTAAATTGAGATAAATACATATTTTGTTCGAAATAGACACGCTGAAGCTGTATCTGATAATCAGAGAGTGTCTTTTTATTTCCTAATTCGTAAGCTAGACTTGATAATATCTTTTGTAGGTCTTGCTTTGAATTATCTTGATAGACAAAGTGATAGTTTTTCTCTTGCTCGAATATGTCTTTATAAATTTCTACCCTTTGATGTTGTATTGTTTTTTGTGAAATAAGATCTTGAAGAGTTTGATCAACATGTTCTATTTCTGTTTCAAAACGTGTTATTTCTTTTTCAAGAACAATTTTATCATTCTCTAATTCATGAAGATAACTCTGTAGTTTTTCAATTTGTTGAATAATGTCTGTAAATCCTATTTCATCTAGTTTTTGTTGAATTGTATCTATCTTTTCTTTCGCTACATCTCTTTTATATTTTAATTGTTCTTTTTCGTATTTTAATTCATCAATATCTTCTATCAATTGTTGTTCTTTTTCTTCTTCAAGATTTTTTAAATCTTGTTGTTGAAGTAAAACAACAAAGTTATCTTTAAAGTTTTCAAAATAATTTTGGTATTCTTGTAAATCATTTTTATATGATTGAAAAGCTTCATATTGATTTGGTAAAAGAAGATTTGATGAGATGACTTGTAACTGATTATAGATGTTTTTTAACTGTTTTTGTTCTTGAATAATCATTTGATGAAGTTTTTCAATCTTGTCTTCTAGAGATAGATAGTCTTTCTTTAATATATCTACTTCATTTAATACTTCTTTCAGTTCTCTTTCATCTAAAAAATCATCAAATTCTTTTTCTAGATACTCTATTTGTCTAGAAATTAATTTTTCTTTTTCTAAATATTCATTTTTTTGCTTTTCAAATATAGAAATTTGTTCGCTAAAATATGCAATCTTTTCTTGTTTTAATTTTAGTCGACTTTCATAACCAATATATAGTGCTTCTTGATTCAAAGATAAGCTTCCTTCTATAATACCTGATTGGAAGTATTTTTCATCTATAACTAAATGGTGATAGACTTGAATATCAAATGCTTCAAAAATATCAAACAAATCTTTTTGATTTTTCATTTGAGAAATATAGAAAGTATTTAAATCATCGATATTTTTTTGTGTCCATAAATAAAAATCATGTCCACCAGAAGGTAATTTAAGAACATCTTCTTGATAATCAATAGGGATAACCAATGCATCTAGTAACTGTAGTCTTTTAAGCAGCTCTTCTATTCTTTGTTTTTCTTCTATATGAATTGTGTCATTAAAATCAAGTAATTGAAAAAATGGTACATAAGGAATGTGATGTTCATCTAAATATTGACGATTTAATATATTTTCTTGTGATTTTTCTGGTTCAACATCTTTAAGTGATTCCCAGTATTCTTTTTCATCATTTAATTGATATAGCTTTTCTTCATATTCATTTATTTTTGAAGATATTATTGTCTTTTCTTGTGTTTTTGTATTAAAAAGTTTTTTATAGGCATTTTCGACAATTTTTTGAATTGATAAATAATCTCTTGTTAATTCATAATCAAATAATGAAAGTCTTAAATCTTCCATTTCTTGTGTAGAAAGTTTCAATACTTGATTATTTTCATTATAGCGATGATAGTACTCTAAATATTCTTCTACAGTTTGTTGGTATGTATGTTCTGCCTGTGTGATTTTTGTTTGAAGATTATGTAATTGTTCTTGATTTTTACTTTCTTCATCTTCATAAAATTCTATACGCTTTGATTGATTATGATATTCTTGCCATAATTCAAGACCATCATTGACTTGTTTCATCATTCTTTGTAGTGTTTCTCTTGTATAAGAAAATTGATAATTATGTATGTGATTATCAAAACAATGTTGAAGAGCTGTATGCTCAGTTAATGATAATCCTTCATTTAAATCATTCATTTCTCTTAATAATTTTTGACATAGATTTTCTTTTTCATCAATGACTTGTTGATAGTTATCTATACGTTTTCTTACATTTTGATAAGAGTCTTCTTTTTGTTCAAATGCTTTTGTTTTTTTATCTAAATCGATTTGAAATTCTTTAATTTCTTTATTAAGTTTTTCTAATGATTCTGTCCATGATTCTATGTCATTATTTTTAAGTGATGACAACTCGTTTTTCTTAACTTCATATTCAAGACAATTTTGGCGAAGCTTTTTGTTTGTCTCTTCAATATTTAATAAAAATTCACTTCTTTCTTTATTTTTACGAACTTCTTCTTGGCATAAATTTTTATATTGACGATGCTCTTTATCATACTTCGTCCATTTTTCTAAAAAATATGCTTTATTATAGTTTTGATATGCTTCTTCAAGTTTTTTAGCAGCATCTAAACTTTGTTTTAAACTTTCAAGCTGATCTTGAAGATTATCCATATTGACAATAGCTTCACTCATTGGTCGTAAGTCTTCATCACTAAGGGGTTGAAGAGATTTCTCAAGTATTTCATTAATCTTTTGAGGGGATAATGAATTACTAAGTTTTGGAGAACGAAGTTGTAATAATAGTGTAATAGCATCTGCATAATCCTCTAAATTTTCAAAACCAAACAAGGCATCATTTACACGTTTCATATATTCTTTTTGTGATGAGATGACTTGATCTCCAAGAATATTTTTTAATTGTTTTTCACTTAGTGACAAATGATTCTCTATTAAAGAAAAGTCAATTTGAACACGTCGGTTATCTTCAATCACAAAATACCAAGAATTTAATGGTTTCCCTTTTCTCGCATGTAATCCCATTCCGATTGTTTTATAAATTTCACTATCTTCGCGTTTAAATTCTAAATAGAGGTATCCAATTCGTTCTTTTCTATCAGAATTTTCATCAATGAGATATGTTTCCATTTTTCTAGAACGGGTACCAAATGGATCTAACCTTTCGCTACTTTTATTACCATCTAATAACAATGGGATAAAACTTTGCATTGTTACAGACTTACCACTTCCATTACTCCCTCTTAAAAGCATATGGCCTTTTTCAAATTCAAACACTTCATTTTCATAACACCAAAAGTCTACTAATCCTATTCTATTCATATGCCAACGGCTAACACTCATGATTCTTCCTCCTCAAACTCTCCAATAATTTTTGCAACAACAGGATAGATTTCTACATTATCATGATTTTCAATCATAAATCCTATTTCAATAAAGCGATTATATACTTCATCAGTAAGTTGATCTAACTTTTTTTGTCTATATGTTGATGGTAAATATGCCAAATTCTTTTGTATAACTAATCTGAATCTCTTTTTTACTCTTTCTATACTATCAATATATATTTCATTTTCATCTATAGTATAATCACTATTCTTTATACCTTTTCTTATTTGACTACAACATAATATAACAAGTTCGTCTAAGGCATTATTTTTAGGAAACATTTGTCCGATTTTAACTTCTTCATCTAAAATCAAATAAGCACTTGATGAATAAACTTGTAAATCACAAGGAAAAAATTGTTGTAAATCATTTTCAATACTTTTTCTATATCTACGTATATAAGAAAAATCATCATTTTTTTCATCATCTTCTTTATAGATACCACATGATAAAAGCAATCTTCTATAAACACGATGAATTCGTGTAATCCCTCGATCTTGTGAATCTGTACTTGCACTTTCATAATTCATAACATCTTCAGGTTGTTTCCATTCAAAAACATCAGTCATAAAATTTCTCATAAAATATCTTGACAGCCCTGTATTTTCAAATAAAACTTCTATATATTGATCCTGTATAAAATTATCACTATTTCCATCGTCTTGAACAATAAGTTGTTCTTTTATACAAAACTTAAGAACGTTAACTAACATTTTACGATGTTTAAATTTTAACCAATAGTCTTCATTAACACCTAGTTGTAGTTGAACGAATTCTGTGAGATGGGATAGTATAAACTGTTCTTCTATTTCTTTATCTTCGAGAAATGTTAGAATATAACACAGAATTTGATATTCTTCAATATTTTGAAATTCTGTAATTCCCATCCATGGTTCACTTTTACCAGGAATTTTATCTAAGCGTATAAATTGAGGATTTGAAATGAGTGCAAATCCTGCTTTTTCTTGAAATAAGCTTCTTAATTCTTTAATGTGATCTTTAAGTTGATAGTAACGTTCTCTATCATTTCGTTTAAGCACCCATCGTTGAGAAAGTAATATTTCTTTATTATTCATTTGTTAACTCCTTAAAAATTATTTTAAACCTTGGCATAATAAACTTTCCATCTTCACTATTAAGTTCGCATGTTTCTTGTGCATGACTTCTATCAATATAATAAGTTCTACCATCATCCGTTTTAGAACTCAGTGATTCTTGTCCTAAAGCTTTAGATAACCACATTAAAAGAGTTTTTCGTGTTTTAGAATCTAGTATTGGAAGAGATGCGAAATCTATTTCATTATTGATAGTTAATTCTTGAATTTTTTTCATTTGATTTGAAAGTTCTTCTTCTATTATAAGTCTTTGTTTTATTCTTTCAAATGTATGATCTTGGGCTGGGACTCTCATTGATTTTTTTCTAATTATTCTTGAATGTGGCTCAAGACTCATATAAGAAGGTGTTTCTTGATACACTCCTATGTTGATATCTTCACTTTGACGTGAATTCACATGTGAAAGATGCATACTATCAGCGACTCCAAAAACATACGCACTCATGCAATGCGCTTCATTTACGTTTTTACATTTACTAAAAATATTAGCAATATGAAGATATTGTTCTTTTCTATGTGATCCACGATTAATCATTTCTGATATTTGTTGAGCATATCTTGTCATTTTACGAATAATTTCATTAGATATATCATATAGATGATCAACTTCATTATAGCCATCTTGCCCTACAAACCAATAAAATAAGCTTAACCACTTGTCTTTAAAATTATTATAAATATCTTCTCTATTAATCTCATGACCTATTCTTGGTATTGATAGTTCATAGTCAGTCGCTTTATTAAAAATAATTTCTAAATCATCATAATCTATATTTCGTAATTCACTTGATATTAGGGACCCTATATTTTGCATTGTTATTACAAATTCTCTTAAATACATGACAATTTTATCTTTATATATAAGGAACTCTGTTGTTTTCATTAGTTCTTCTGCTTTGGCACTATTTAATGTTTTGATATAATCTTGGTAGTTTTGATTTAAACGAACAAAGTCATTCATAAGCAAATTAAGCCATCCATTAACTTCAGATGATTCTAAATTCTTGATATCGTGTATTTTTGTAAGTTGTTGATAAATTCTTTCTAATAAAGTCGGTTCTAAAGAAGCCCCTTCTATTTCTAAATTTTCTAAGCGTAATGTCATTCTTTCTATTTCTACAGTGTATTCTGTAAGTTGATATCGATATTTTTTATTTTTAAAGTCATCAATTGTTCGAACCTTATTACTATCTTGACTCGCAGTTAAATTTTGCCATTGTGTCAATTGTTGCAAATCCTGTTGACATTGTTCTAGTGTGTAATCTTCATACCCTGGTATTTGATGTATTTCTTCATAGACTTCTTCTTTATGGATCCAATAATGGATTTTCTCATATTCTAAAAAGAAATATCTAATAATTAGTCTATACCTTTCTACATTATCAGCTCTTAAATAATTGACTTCCTTAATAGGTTTTATTAGTTTATCATATACTTTCACATTTTTGTCCTCCAAATTTATTAATCAACAAGTTATTCTATTTACCAATCATAGAAATTATATATGAACGACGCCATTTAATCAATTTATATCATAACATGTTAGTCAAAATAATTCATTAATCTATGAGATAATATATGTTAAAAAATGATTTTCATTTAATGATCAGATTAATAACAGTGGTAAATCATTGCATACTGCACATCTGATATACATTTACATTTCATACAATGATTAGATTAATAACCTCCATGCATGATATCCATTCTTCTTGAATTGCTCATTTACATTTCATACAATGATTAGATTAAT
>DEPZ01000004.1 GCA_002359025.1 Erysipelotrichaceae bacterium UBA3379
TCCTAAATCTTCTGCAAGAATATGTAAGTTTGGTATTTTTTGATATAAAGTATCAAAGAGTTTATATCCTGGTGCTTCAACCCACTCACCTATTACTGCAGTTGGCTCGCTTTCTGGTATTTTCCAATATGTATCAAATCCTCTAAAATGATCAATACGTATCATATCATACATACTCGCTGCACTTTCCATACGTTGTACCCAAAAATCAAAGTCTTCTTTTTCTAAATAATCCCAATCATAGATAGGGTTCCCCCATCTTTGACCATATTGACTAAAATAATCTGGTGGTACACCAGCAACAAATGATGGTGTTCCATCTGGTTCTAATAAGAAACTTTCTTGATCCATCCATACATCTACTGAATCTAATCCTACATAAATAGGCATATCTCCAATAATCTCTATACCTTTTTGATTTGCATAATCTTTCAATTGATTCCATTGTTTAAAGAAATAATATTGTAAAAAAATCTGATAATTAATTTCTTTTATAAATGGTGTTAAAGGAAAACTTGGATTTTGATTATAATATTTATATTCATGTCTCCAATCCAACCATATTTTTTGATCATTATGATTTTTAAAAACACGATAAACCGCATAATCATAAACCCACTTATAATTATCTATGAACGCTTGAAAATCTTCATCAATAACATAATGATCAAATGCTTTTTGATAAAGTTTTTCTTTTTCTACTTTCACATGCTTATAATCAACAAAATGTGTTTGCTTAGATAAATCTACAATATCTTCTTCTTTTAATAATCCTTCATCTATAAATTGATCAATATCTAAATATATTTCATCACCAGCTTTAGATGAAAGAGGCTGATAAGGTGAATTCCCATATCCCAATGGATTCAGTGGTAGAATTTGCCATATAGTCATGCCACTACTATGAATCTTATCAATAAAATCATATGCACTTTTTCCAAAGTCACCTATCCCATATTTTGATGGTAATACAGAAATAGGACATAATATACCAATATGCTTATCCATACAAATCACACTAATATCCTAGATTTTCTTCAACAAGAATGACTTTTATACGATTAACTTGAGTTTGATATCCAAGCTTAACATAGCTTGAACATATACGATCATGACTATGACAATCCATGCAAGTCCCTGTTTTTGTACATGGAGTCTTTTTATTTAATCTCATGGCATTTGCTGGAGCACTATATTCTCTAATACGTTTAATAGCTTCTTGTTCATCTACACATAGCTTATTCATCCCAGCAATCACAATAACTTCTTTAGGTCCAAATATCATAGCAGATACTCTATTTCCAGTATTATCAACATTATATAGACAACCATCTAAAGTCATGGCATTCGTACTTGTAATAAAGATATCTGACAATAGTCCTTCTCTAAATTTGTCCATCATTTCCTCCCTTGATAATTCAGGTGCATAACGATCCACAAAGTCAACATCACTTTGTCTAATTAAATCAATGACACCTAATTGATTTAATGTTACACTTCCACCTACAGCAACTTTCTTTTGATTAACAAGAATTGATTTTAAATATGTTTGTAATTCTTCTTTGTTTTTTACAATCATACAACTCATATTATTATTTTCAAATGCTTTAATTAATTGATTTTCCTTAACCTTCAATAATCTTTCTAAATTCTCTTCCATATCCTATTCTCCTTTATAATAATAAACTTCCCACTTGATAAATCAATAACGCAACCAAATAAGCCATTCCTGTTTGAAAACCTACGGTTAATAATGCTTGCCATAAAGAACCAAGTTCTCTTTTTGTTGCTGCAAAAGCAGCAACACAAGGCATATATAAAACAGTAAAAACTAAAAATGCATAAGCACTTAATGGAGTAAAAATACCTGCAAGTGCATTATTTAAATCAACTGTTGATGCCGCACTTGTTAATACACTTAACGTAGACACAACAGATTCTTTAGCAGTAATACCAGTCATTAATGCTGTAGAAGCTCTCCAATCATCAAAACCTAAAGGAATAAAGATTGGTGATACAAAATTTCCAATTGCAGCAAGAATGCTTTGACTACTATCTTGTATAAAATCAAAAGTAAAATTAAAACTTTGTAGAAACCATATCAAAATTGAAGCCATAAAGATAATCGTAAATGCTCTATGAACAAAATCCTTTGCCTTATCTAAAACATTTAAATACACATTTTTAAATGTTGGTATACGATAAGCAGGCAATTCCAATACAAATGGAATAGGTTCTCCCAAAAACACTGTATTCTTTAATATAAATGCAGATACTATTGCAACAAGAATCCCAATACAATAAATAGAAATCATAATCAATGCTGCATTATGAGGAAAGAAAGCCGCAATAATCATTCCATAAATCGGTAATTTCGCACTACATGACATAAAAGGTGTTAAAACAATAGTCATCTTACGATCTCTATCACTCGAAAGTGTTCGAGTCGCCATAATTGCAGGTACACTACAACCAAATCCTATAAGCATTGGCACAAATGATCTACCTGATAACCCTATCTTTCTTAATGCTTTATCAATGACAAATGCAACCCTCGCCATATAGCCACTATCTTCTAGTAATGATAAGAAAATAAACAATATAACAATAATAGGTAAAAACGATAAGACACTACCTACCCCTGCAAGAATACCATCACTCACTAAACTACGTAACCAATATGCCACATCCTGATTTTCTAAAAAGACATTAATTTCATTAGAAATCATCTGTATAATATTTTCCATCAATGTCTGTAGTGGAGCACCTATAAGATAGAATGTTAAAAAGAAGATCATGAACATAATAGCTATAAATATTGGTATACCAAGATATTTATGTGTTAAGATGCGATCTATCTTTTCAGAACGGATTTGTTCTTTTGTATCTTGTTTAATAAAAACACAATCCTTACATACATCTTCGATAAAAGAATAACGCATATCTACAAGAGCTGCTTCTCTATCGGTATTTGTTTCTTCTTCCATTCCTTCTAAAATATGCTCAATAACATGACAATCATTTTCACTCAAAGATAATGCCTTTTTTATATCCTCATCACCTTCAATTAATTTCGTTACACAATATCGAATAGGAAGATGTAATTGTTTAGCACCTTTTTCTACAATATGTGATATAGAATGAATAGCTTTATGCACTGGTCCATAACAGACATCTAAGTTTCTTGCAGGTAAAGAAATGACTTTTTGTATCTCATCAATGACATCTTCAATACCCTCATTCTTTCCTGCAGATATCGGAATAACACTCATTCCTAAACGTTTAGAAAGCCCCTCTATATCAATGCTGTTTCCACTTGAAACAACTTCATCCATCATATTTAAGACCAATATAATAGGAATATTTAATTCCATTAATTGAAGTGTTAAATAAAGGTTTCTTTCCATATTCGTTGCATCCACAATATTAATAATCAGATCCAAATCTTCTTCTAATAAAAATCGAATAGAAACGATTTCTTCTGATGTATATGGTGATAATGAATATATCCCAGGTAAATCTATCAACTCATAATCATTTTTATGTTTTTTAATATACCCACGTTTAGATTCAACAGTCACTCCAGGAAAATTACCAACATGTTGATTAGAACCTGTTAAAGCATTAAACAATGTTGTTTTCCCACAGTTTTGATTACCTATTAAAGCTATTTTTTTAGACATATGTTACCCCCTTAACCACGATTTTAGAAGCCTCATCTTTTCTTAATGTTAAAACATAACTTCTTAAATAGACTTCTATAGGATCTCCCATTGGAGCAATCTTTCTTACTTTCACTTTTGTTCTAGGAGTTAATCCCATTTCCAATAATCTACGCCTTAAAAGTCCTTCACCCTTAACTTCAACAATGACAACCTCTTGTCCTGGTTGAATTTCATCTAATGTCATTTTATAACCCCCCATTACTTTCTTTTCATTTCTTGATAAATCCATCCTATAATTAAATCTACAAGATCTTGTTGCAAGGATGGAGAAAGTTCAATTTCTTCTGGTATACCATACCATTTCTTTAAGCATCCTCTACAACAACATGCTGTAGCATGTTGTCCAATAAATACGGGATGTCCTTTCATTGGTGTCTGTTCCCCATCATTTTTAATATGGCTACTGGCAAGTCTTTGACTAATAAAATCAGCAGCATGTTTTTTAATAGTATCTATTCCTTTTGTCTGGATATACATAATATCTTTATATTGCAAATGAAAACGAGAACGAAAAGAAGACTTTGATAATCTATGCAAATGATACAGAACTTCTTTTTCTTCCATAAGACTTCATCCACCTTATTATATCACAACTTCTTGACTATCAAAATAATATTTTCTAGCGATTGACATGTCTTGACTATTTGATAAAATATAAATAAAAAGGAAGTGAAAACATGAAAAGATTACTCATTGTTGTAGATTATCAAAATGATTTTGTTGTGGGAAGCCTAGGTTTTGAAAAAGCCAAAGAGATAGAACAAAGGATTGTAGAACTTATCAAAGAATATCAAATGAATAATGATGAGATTATTTATACAATGGATACACATCCTGAGGAGTATTCAAAAACATATGAAAGTAAACAACTCCCTGTACCTCATTGTATAGAACATACCAAAGGTTGGGAAATCTATGGTGAGGTTAAAGAACTTTTACAAGATCATCTTTGTTTTAAAAAGCCAACATTCCCGTCACTAGATTTGGCATACTATTTAGAAGATAAGGAATATAAAGATATAACACTTGTTGGTTTAGTATCACATATCTGTGTATTATCTAATGCGATTATGGCAAAGGCTGCACAACCTGAAACACCGATTCGTATTGATTTAAAAGCTACAGCTAGTCACGATGAAAAAACACATCAAGCTAGTCTTGAAGTTATGAAATCTTTACAAATAGAATTGATTTAAATGAGATAGATATTTTTATCTATCTTTTATTATGTAAAACACAAGTGCAAGATTATTTTGCTTTTCTATATACAAAAACACATAAAAGTTATAAACCTTTATGTGCTTTTACATATGAAACAAAATCTCCACTCTCAATACATTCTCCAATAGGAGCATTATTGATATTATCTGTATTATAAACATAGACAGGCATGGATGTTATAACTTCATGTTGTTCATTATAGATCGGGCATAGAATTCTATGATACTCATTAGATTCATGATTTTCACCATGATATCCTTCCATTTCATCTAATTCTTTAGCTTTTTCTTCACTAACCTCATGAATTTCTCCTAAAATATACTGATTTCCTTTTGTTAAATAAGCAGGATAAGCTTTACCTTGAATTATATAAAGACTTCCTTTTAAATAAGCATATTCTCTAAAGCTTTTTTCATCTTTTAGATATATATCATAATTATACATACCTTGCCTTAATGTTCCATAGACAAATATTTTAACCATTAATGAGTTGCTCCTCCAGTCACTTTAATATCTTTCTTTGTATCAACGATAGCCTCTATAGCTGCAGTAAGTGCTTCTACAATTGTATCAAGTGACATGCTTGCTTTTTCCTTTTTATCAACAACTTGTTCAGGTAAAAATGGAATATGTATAAAGCCACTTTTTTTACCAGGATATTTTGTCTCTATCAAATATCTCACACCATATAAAACATGATTACATACAAATGTACCAGCTGTATTTGATACAGAAGCAGGTATATGTCTTTCTTGTACTCTTTTTACCATAGCTTTAATTGGTAAGTTAGAAAAATAAGCTGCTGGTCCATCTTTATAAATTGGTTCATCTATAATTTGATTACCTGCATTATCTGGAATACGACAATCGTCAATATTAATTCCAATTCTTTCTACTGTAATATCATAACGTCCTCCAGCTTGACCAATAGATAAAATAACATCTGGATTATATTTTTCTATTGCTTCATCAATAACTTTCAATGAAACATGACAAACTGTTGGAATCTCTAATTTAATAATTTCTGCACCTGAGATTGTATCAGGTAATTTTTTTACTGATTCTATGGCAGGATTAATTTTTTCTCCACCAAAAGGATCAAATCCAGTAACAAGTATTTTCATAAAATCCTCCTTAAAATGCTAAAACAAGCATTAAAACAATATGTATAACAATCATTAGAAGTGCCATTGGTAATTGCACTTTAATAACTGCCCATTTCTGGTCTTTTGTTTCCAAAACAGCACACGGAACAATATTAAAGTTAGCCGCCATAGGTGTCAATAATGTTCCACAATATCCTGCAGTCATACCTAAAGCTGAAACCATTGCTGGATTTCCTCCTTGGTTAATAACAAATGGAATACCGATACCTAAAGTAATCACAGTAAATGCAGCAAAAGCATTTCCCATAACCATAGTAAAAATAACCATTCCCAAAACATAAACAATAACACCAATAACAATATTTCCTGAAGGAATAACACTAGAAATAATTTGAGAAATGACATCTCCAACTCCAGCTTCCTTAAATACACTTCCTAATGCACCTAATAATTGAGGTAACAAACAAGAAGACCCTACTTGCATTAATAAACGTGATGTATCACTTCTTGTTTCTTGTACTTTTGGCTTACATATTACAATTGCTAAAATCAAAGCAACGACACATGCTGTTCCTGTCATGACTGCACCATCTAATGCTGCTGACTTCACAACACCATCAACTTCAACATTATATTTTACAAATGATAAAACAAGTGCCATCACACCAATTGCGATTGCTGGAATAAAGATTTTATTTCCTACTCTACGACTAGCTGCTTCTCTAAATTCAGGTGTTGACTCTTGGAATGTTCCCATTTGAACTTGTTGTGTCGCAGTTAAACATCCCATAACAACAAGCAATGCCCCGATGAAAACAGGTGGTAATAACTTACCAAACATAAAAATAATTCCTAGTAAACACCAAAATAATGATGTTCCTACTTTTGCTTTTTCATTACGTGTTGCTCTAAGAGCAGTATCAAAACTTACTAATCCACACAAAACATAAAAGAATTCAGGAAGATATACGCTTAAAAATTCATGCATTATGCTTTTCCTCCTTTTCTTTTTACTTTATAATCAAACCATAATACTTGAATGATTGTTAAAACAATTGAAATACCCATGATATATACAGATGATGCTGCAATCATTGATAAAGTGACTTCTTTAAATCCTGCACCTACAAGTGTTCCTTGAATTAATACAACACCACTGCTTGCAGGGAAAACATTTTGAGCAAAGAAGTTACCATAGTTTTCTACAGCTGCTGCCAATCCTTTGACATCTTCTACTTCTTTTTCATCTAAATCTTCTCCTTTAGAACTCTTTGCTGCTGCTTCACTCATAGGTAATATAAGTGGTCTGATAAATTGTACATGTCCTCCAATTCTAACATTCAATGCAGATGCTATAGATCTTATAATCATGTATAATGATAAAACCTTACCTGCTGAAGCATTCTTAATCTTACCAATAAGATATGAAGCTCTCTCCTTTAAACCATATCTTTCAATAATTGCTATAACAGGAAAAATAATTAAGAAGATAGACATTAAACGATTATCTACAAATGATTGCCCAAGAATAGACAAGATTTCTACAAAATCAATTCCGGCAACCAGCCCAGTTACAATACCAGAAATAATAACTGTCGCAAGAACATCTAATTTTAACGCAAACCCTACAACAATAATTAATATTCCTATTAAAGTAATATATTCCATAATTTCATCTCCTCTCGTCTAGTTACTAATTATATACATATTTATATTGTTACGCAACTAGTATTATATATATTTGTACTATTCCAAAGTCATATTCGCAAATAATTGAATATTTTATTTAAACAAAAAGAACTATTGAAAATATTCATCAATAGCTCTTTTTATGACTATTTCATACCTACATATTGAGTAGCAGGTCGTATAATTTTATTGGCATAAAGCTTATTTTCAACATTATGTCCTACCCACCCAACAACACGACTGCATACAAATAATAATGTATAAATATCACTCGGTATTTCTAACATATCATATAAAAGTCCACTATAAAAATCTACATTTGAACACACATGTTTGTTTTTTCTTCTAAAAATTTCTTGAACAGATATCCTTGCAAATCTTTGATAAAAAGAAAATTCTTTTTCTCTATGCTTTTCAATAGAAAGTTCATAACATTTTCTTTCTAAAATCACACTACGTGGATCACTTAAGGTATATACTGCATGTCCAATACCGTATATAAGTCCACTACGATCATGGAAATCTTTATCAAGTATACGATTAACTATGAGATTGATATCTTCATCACTGGCATCTACTCCTATTTCTTGAATAGCAAGTTCCATTTGCTTTTTTACAGCTAAATTTGCACCACCATGGCGTGGACCTTTTAAAGAACCAATCGCACCTGCGATAGAAGAATATAAATCAGTACCCGTAGAAGATATAACAACATTCGTAAATGTCGAATTATTACCACCACCATGATCTGCATGTAAGACAAGAGCTATATCAAGTGCATTTTCTTCCATTCTACTAAATTTTCCGTCCGGTCTTAATAAGGATAAAATTGTTCCTGCGATACCATAATCCTTATTTCTATGATGTATAACTAGACTTTCGTGTGAATAATAATGGAGTTTTGTAGAATATGTATAACACATCAAAAAAGGTAACTTCGCAATCAAATCAATACCTTTCATTAATGTTTCATAAGCATCCCCATTATCTGGATCTTTATCATATTCATATAACATTAACACAACTTGTTGAAGCTTATTCATCAGATTCTTTGACGGTGAACCTAGTATATGATCTTCTAAGAAATGATACGGCAGTTTATATCTATTACTTAAATATTCATGAAAAAGTTTTAAGTCTTTATTATTTGGAAGATATCCAAACAATATTAAAAAACATGTTCTTTCAAATAGAAAATCTTTTTCTACTATTAAATCTTCTATATCTATTCCCCTATAATATAATTTTCCTTGTGTATCAATTTTTTGATGATTTTGACGTCTATATCCCACAACATCAGAAATTCTTGTTAATCCCACAAGAACTCCCGTACCATCTTCGTTTCTTAATCCCATCTTTACTGAATATGTTCTATATAAAGAGGAATCAATTCTATTATTTTGACAAGCTTTATCAAAATAAGACTTCATTGCATTTCTCATATTCCCACCTCGCTATCATATATCCTATGGATATTATAGCACAATTCATATATATTGTATACAATTATACAATCATACTATTTAGTATATATGAAATTTTGCATGATTAATGCATAATTTTTTGATTGTATCAGTTTATACAAAGCATAGTATTTTCCTAAAAAATGTTGGTATTTTCATTACAATTATAAAGTCTATATCCATTGAAAATGACGACATGCATATTCAATTCCATCTTCATGACTATCTTTTGTAACAAAATCTGCTTTCTCTTTTAACTTATCAGGAGCATGATTCATAGCTATACAAGTCCATTCATCATGGAACATGACAAGGTCATTGTAATCATCACCAAAGACTACGACATCTTCTAATGAACCATTGACTTTTTTTATCATTTTTTCTATTCCTTTATCTTTTTGATCATGTTGGAATACCAAATAATCACCTTGAAAACGAATATGTCCAATACTATCCAATAATGTCAATTCATGTTCTTTTTCTTTTGGTACAGCACCATATATTTTATAAATATGTTCAATATCTTCAAACTGAATATCTTTTTGTAAAAAATAGCGTGTTGGTTCTAAACGATACCCCATTTGCTTAATAAAATCATCATTATTCATAATAACATCTATACTGTCACTTGGAGAAATCAAAAGCCCATAACCTAAACTTTCTATTTCACGACATAAAGCTACAGCTTTTTGTTTATCTAATGGACTATTTTCAATCAATTCATCTCCTATTGTTAAAGCGGCACCACCATTACTTACGATATGATGTATCCCTGCTTCTTTTGCAATCGCTCTTGTTTTATAAAGAGCTCTTCCTGTTGCAATGGCTACAAAATGACCTTGTTCTTGTAGCTTACTTATTGTTGTTTTTGCACTTTCTACTAACTTTCCAGTACGTACATCTGTCAATGTCCCATCTATATCAAAGAAAAAATATTTTTTGTTCATTTCCCTACTTATAATCAATTTACACTATGAAATTGATTATTCCTCCTTTCTTGCCTATCACTATATAAAAATAATCAACTCATTCATTGCTATTGTAACGATTTCACATATAAATCATAACATATTTCAACAATCATTGATTACCTTGCAAACTATTATATCAGATTTTATAATCTTTTATAAGAGAATATAAAATATTGATATGGATAGGTGAAAGTAAGACACCTACAACCCCAAAGAGATAGATATGAATAATCATAGAGAGTAATAAAATAAATGAAGGAATTTTTAATTGTTTATTCATAATATGTGGTTCGAGTAAACTACGAATAAAACCAATAAATAAATATAATAATATTAAATAGATCACTTTTAAATACATACCCTGCATATAAAAAAACGTCATTACAGGAAATAGTCCTATACCAATACCTACAAATGGTAAAGTATCTAATATACAAATGCCTATTGCCAGCAAGAAACTATAAGGAATGGATAATACTACAAAACCTATCCATAACAATAGAAAACATATAATCATCAATATGATTTGACATTTCATATACATCTTCATACTCATAATACTTTTATTTTTCATATCAATAAAATAAGAAATATATTTTTGACTCATACACTTTGATATCTTATCTTTAATGACATCATATTCTAAAAACAAGAAAAAACTAGCCAACAAGAACAAACCAAAAGAAAAGAAAAATCTTGGTAAAGATGAAAAAAATAAAGTCAATTCATTAAAAATCATATCAATCCATTGACTAGAATGATTTTGCATATACATAATCACAGGCGATTTATACATCGTCATATTCCAATCAGTTATTAAATCAACAAAATGTGGCAAATAATGATATATGCGTATACCTGCTATGACACATATCATCAAAAGCACACCGATAATTGTAATAATAATCAAGTATAAAGCTATTAACATAAGAAAACTTCCTAGTTTTCTATGGATATGAAAATGTTGTTGCATATAGTCAAGAAATGGTTTCATGATAAAAAAGCATAGACATGAAAGCAAAAAAGGCCAAACAATATGAAACATATATCTAATCACACAACAATAAAGAAGAATTCCACCTAATAATACCCATTTTTCCTTCATACAACCACCTTTATTATTATATTCATCATATACAAAAAAAGAATAACTCTTTCAACGCATATTAGATGAACTCTCCTACAAAATATGTTACAACAATATATGCATGAAGAGGGGGATAAAAAATGAACACATATCTATTAGGTAATGACTGTTATCATACAAATATTGATTTTCAACAAAAATTTAATAACTATATTTTTAATATTCACATTCCTGAAAATGTATATAATTTCATTGGAATTTATATAGAATTTGAAAAAACATCTAAAATCTATGAACAACATGCTTTATATTATCAAAAATATGCTCACGCAATCATATCTGAGATATTGTTTTTATTTAACATACAAAAAACTTCTCTTTTTCAAGAGAAGAATAATTCTTTTTTTATGCTTTTATTTAATATAAGCGAACCAGAAATCGTACATAGGATTTGTAAATTGGCGTCAATCGTTAAACAAAAATATCATTTTGATATTCATACAGGTATCTATATAACAGAAAGATATATAGACCCTGTATCAATTTATAAACTATGTCTTGAACAATTTACAAACACATTACATCATAAAAGTATGCTCTCTATCAAATCATCACTCATGTGATGATTTTAATTTATATATATAATGTATTCCTTGTCTTAATAATCCCATAACGAAAATCGTACTTATGCATAAAGGGATGACTCCTAAAACAGCTTGATTCCATAAAGGATAAATACCAAAGAAATCTGGCATAACTAGCAAAATCAAATAAAAGACAATCGTAATTGTGACAGTCACAATCATTCGCCTAAAATTATATGGAAGACATACAATAAATACAACAAGAAAACTAATAAATCCCGCAACAAGATAACTGTATGTTGATTGCATCATCGTATTCCAATGGAACCACTCACTTAAATAACTTATACCAACCATATAAATAATCATTGTCAAAGCACATGGCACCGCCGTTGATATGACATGCTTTAAGAAACCATGTGATGATAATTGAGAAGATCTATCCAATGTTAGTAAGAAGCTTGGAACCCCTATCGCAAGTCCACTAATTAAACTTAATTGTATTGGTGTAAATGGATAGCTTTTTTGAAGTAATGCAAAAATCATACAAAGTGCTGTAGAATAAATTGTTTTTGTAAGATATAAAGAACTGACCCTCTCTATATCAGCAATAATAGCTTTCCCCTCATCTACAATATCTTTCATAGAAGAAAAGTTAGAATCTAATAACACGATATGAGCTGCTTGTTTTGCTGCATCACTTCCTTCTGCCATCGCAATTCCACAATCAGCGTCTTTTAAAGCCAATACATCATTAACACCATCTCCGACCATTCCAACGACATTTCCTTGTTGTTGAAGATAGCGAATAATTTGATGTTTTTGTTCAGGCTTCACTCGACCAAAAATACGATAATAACCAACAACTTTTGACATGTCTTCTTCATCTTTCAATAATGATGCATCAATATATCGATCAGCATGCTTTAACCCTGCAATTTTAGCGACTTTAGATACTGTTATTGGATTATCACCAGATAGAATACATACATCTACATCATTTCTAGAAAAGAATTCTAATGTTTCTTTAGCATCTTCTCTAATGCAATCTTTCATCACAACAAAAGCTAAAGGTTCTACAATTCCTATCGTTTTGTTTGTCACATCAAGTTGATTTGTTTTTCCTAACATCAATACACGATAACCCTCTAACGAATAATTTTCCGCTTTCTTTAAAATTTGAGGATCATCAACTAAAAATTCAGGTGCCCCTAAAACATAATGACCTATGTCTTTTAAAGTCAAACCACGCATTTTTCTCTGTGATGAAAAAGGCAATTCTGCTAAAACTGAATATGTATCTTGATTTGGAAAATATTTCTGCAAAGATTTTTGAGTTGCATTGCTATCATAGACATGATGTGCAAATGTTGACATAATAGATTGGATATCTACATCCTTTTGAGTAAGTTTTTCGACTTGGACCACTTCTAAATCTCCAGTTGTGATAGTACCTGTCTTATCAAGACACAAAATATTGACTCTTGCAAGTGCCTCTATTGCTTCCATTTCTTGAATTAATGCCTTCTTTCTTGCAAGTTTACCTACACCTAATATAAATGATAAACTCGTTAAAAGAACAAGTCCTTCAGGTATCATACCTACAACTCCGGCAACTGTTTTCACAATAGCAGTCGCTTGATCATCAGGAAATGCTTGTTTTTGCGAGATGAATAAAATAATTCCAACAGGAATAATAACAATACTTAATACTTTAATAATTTTTTCGATTGTTGTTTTCATTTCTGAAGAGGCACTATTTTTATGTTTTGCTTTCATCACCAATTGCGTAGAATAGTTATCCTTTCCTACACGTTTCACTCTTGCATAACCACTACCTGCCACAACAAAACTTCCTGCAAAAAGTTCATCATCTTTCGATTTAAATATCGAATCAGATTCACCAGTTAGCAGTGATTCATTAACTTCCATTCCAAACGACTCTATCATGTCACAGTCAGTACCTATCTGTTCACCACTTTCTAAATAGATTATATCATCTAATACCAAATCCTCGACCAGTATCTCTTGCATCTTTCCATCTCTTATAGTACGTACTTTTTTAACAGTAACTACACTCAATTGATCTATTACTTTTTTGACTTTAAACTCTTGTATAATACCTATGATTGCATTCACAATAATAACAACCATAAATGTTAAATTCTTCCATTTGCCAGTAGAGATGATTATAATTGCTAAAAAGATATTGATAAAATTAAAATATGTTAATGTATGATCCATAATAATCTGTTTTTTTGATTTAGATATATTATCTTCACATACATTGATCAAACCTTGTTTTTTTCTCTCTATAACTTCTTCATAAGTTAAACCATTATATTTTTCCATACGCACACTTCTCCTATATCATATTTTACTATATAAATATGAAATTTGTATGAAATAAAATAAAAAAACGATCTTTCGATCGTAAGTTTACATATGGTGACCTGTACGGGATTCGAACCCGTGAATGCATGCGTGAAAGGCATGTGAGTTAACCGTTTCTCCAACAGGCCAAAATAAAAAGCGCCTAAGCGTTTATCTTTGGTAGCGGGGAAGGGATTCGAACCCCCGACCCACCGGGTATGAACCGATTGCTCTAGCCAACTGAGCTACCCCGCCATATCGTTCATAAATGGTGGTTCCGGCCGGAATCGAACCAGCGACACGAGGATTTTCAGTCCTCTGCTCTACCGACTGAGCTACGGAACCATAAATGGCGGTCTGGACGGGGCTCGAACCCGCGACCTCCGCCGTGACAGGGCGGCATTCTAACCAACTGAACTACCAGACCATTTTGGTTGCGGGAGAAGGATTTGAACCAACGACCTTCGGGTTATGAGCCCGACGAGCTACCAGACTGCTCCATCCCGCGATATTAACTTTCTTTTAAAAATGGCGGAGGTTGAGGGATTCGAACCCCCGCGGGACTTTCATCCCCTGTCGGTTTTCAAGACCGATCCCTTCAGCCGGACTTGGG
>DEPZ01000034.1:0-3035 GCA_002359025.1 Erysipelotrichaceae bacterium UBA3379
GGATTAAAATCCGTTTTTTTGGTGTTTAAGTTATTTTTGTGATTTTTCTAAGAGATTTCATTAATCCTGTGACAAGTGGACAATCAAGAAAATATTTAATTATTTTATTTTTATAGATATCTCTGTCTTTTTTTGTATAGATAAGATTTCATTCATAATTTTATTAACGCTTTTTTGTTAAATAAATAATCCCCTCCTAACGCTTATAAAATTTCTTATTATTAGTACATATATACATTCAATATTAAAAAACCTCGATGTTCTCAAAGTTTCCCGTTTCACGCTTTCTTGTATGTAACAACTCCTTTTAGATATGCACTACTATACATAAATAAATCAAACTTTAATTACAACTGTAAATTCCTTTACACTCAACATTCAATTTAAGTCTAAAAATAAAATTTGGCTAACAAAAAAGCTGCTGATAAAAATCAACAGCCTAAGAATTATTAATCAACTTTTATAATATTTCTTCTAAATATCTTTTTAATGCATCTTGCCAAGCTGGAAGTCTATGAAAACCATGATTATCTAATTCTGTTTGAGACATACGACTATTTTTAGGTCTAATAGCTTTTACTGGAAATGCAGATGAATCAACAGGAGTCACTATTACATCCATTTTTGCTTGTTTAAAGATTTCACAAGCAAACTCATACCAGCTACAGTACCCCTGATTCGTTGCATGATATGTTCCATATTTATCAGTAATAATCATATCTACTGCAAGCTTAGCTAAATCATATGTATATGTAGGAGATCCTACTTGATCATTAACAACTGATACAGCTCCTCTTTCTTTACCTAAACGAAGCATAGTCTTGATGAAGTTGTTTCCATTGACACCAAATACCCATGCAATACGTACTATAAAATGCTTAGGGTAACTTTCTACAGCAAGTTCACCTTCATATTTTGTTAATCCATAGATATTTAATGGTTGTCTTTGGTCATATTCATTCCAAGGTGTTTCACCTTGTCCATCAAAAACATAATCAGTAGAAAAATACATGATAGGAATATCTAGTTCTTTACATACAGCAACAATGTTTTCAGTTCCGTCTTTATTCACTTTTCTACACATATCCACTTCATCTTCTGCTTTATCTACTGCAGTCCATGCTGCACAATGTATAACAGCATCATAATCACTTGTAATTGTTGATTGAACCTGTGAAGCATCAGTGATATCCATTTCATCAACATCAACACCTACAGCCTCTATTCCTCTTTTATGACATTCATTAACAATATCATATCCAAGTTGTCCTTTATATCCAGTTACTAATACTTTCATTCTATTTTTCAACTCTTCCTTTTTCTACATACATTTTTTCAAAATAATTTTGATATTCTCCTGAAAGAATGTTTTGCCACCATTCTTTATTATCTAAATACCATTGAATTGTTTGTTGAATACCTGTATCAAATGTATATTTTGGTTTCCATCCAAGTTCTGTTTCTAATTTATGTGGATCAATCGCATATCTTAAGTCATGTCCTTTTCTATCTTCAACATATGTGATTAATGTTTCTGGTTTATTTAATGCTTTTAATATTGTTTGAACAACTTCTAGATTTGTTCTTTCATTATGTCCACCAACATTATATACTTCTCCAACTTTGCCTTTTCTAATAATTAAATCAATAGCAACACAATGATCATAAACATGTAACCAATCTCTTACGTTTTCTCCTGTACCATATACTGGTAATGATTCATCAGCTAAAGCTCTTGAAATCATTAATGGGATTAATTTTTCAGGGAAATGATATGGTCCATAGTTATTAGAACATCTACTAATAGTTACTGGTAAACCATATGTTCTATGATAAGCTAATACAAATAAGTCAGCTGCTGCTTTAGATGAACTATATGGACTAGATGTATGTAAAGGTGTTTCTTCTGTAAAGAATAAATCTGGTCTATCTAATGGTAAATCACCATAAACTTCATCAGTAGACACTTGATGATATCTTTGAATACCATATTCATTACATGCATCTAATAATGTTGTTGTTCCCATAACATTTGTTCTTACAAAGCTTTCTGGATCTTCAATACTTCTATCTACATGTGATTCTGCTGCGAAGTTTACAACAACATCAAACTTTTCTTTTTCAAATAAATCAAAGATAAACTTTCTATCAGCAATATCCCCTTTAACAAATTTATAATTTGGTTTCCCTTCTACTGGTTTACAAGTTTCTAAATTTCCTGCATAAGTCAATAAATCCAAATTCACAATCATATCTTCTGGATATTTTTCTACCATATAATGAACAAAGTTTCCACCAATAAACCCTGCTCCACCTGTTACTAAAATCTTCATTATTTTTCTCCTCCATATACAAATTGATTATCTGATTCTTCTAAAGTAGGACCTGTTTTATCTTTTTCACTTAAAACAGGCTCAATACCATTTAATAATCCACCCCAGTCTACATTTACTGTTGGATCATCATAACGCATTCCACCTTCAGATTCTTTATTATAAACATTATCAACCTTATATCTAAACTCCACATCATCAGTTAATGTTAAAAATCCATGTGCGAATCCTTGTGGAATAAAGAATTGTCTATGGTTATCTGCACTTAATTCTACAGATACCCATTCACCATAAGTAGGACTTCCTTTTCTTATATCAACAGCAACATCTATAACCTTACCTTTTGTACAAGAGACTAATTTTGATTGTGCATAAGGAGGATTTTGCCAATGCAATCCTCTTAACGTTCCTTTTTGAGCACTGAATGACATATTATCTTGAACAAAGTCTGCATCTATTCCTAAAGCTTCATATTTAGGTTTTGAATATGTTTCAGTAAAATATCCTCTATGATCACCAAATACATCTGTTTCAATAATCAAAACACCTGGTATCTTTGTTTCAATCACTTTCATTAATCTATATACTTCCCTTCTATAACATCTTTTAAATATTTACCATATTGATTTTTCTTATATAATTCATATGCTTCTTCTAATTGTTCTTTAGAAATCCATCCATTTAAATAAGCAATCTCTTCTA
>DEPZ01000034.1:3145-3314 GCA_002359025.1 Erysipelotrichaceae bacterium UBA3379
GATTCATGTGTACCAGTATCTAACCATGTAAATCCTTGACCAAGCAACGTTACATCTAAATTTCCATTTTTTAAATAAATATTATTTAAATCAGTAATTTCTAATTCACCACGTGCACTTGGTTTTATACTTTTTGCATATTCTACAACTTTATGATCATAAAAATATA
>DEPZ01000034.1:3490-3678 GCA_002359025.1 Erysipelotrichaceae bacterium UBA3379
TTATCTCCTAAAATCATAGCACAGCTATCATCACCAATAAATTCTTCACCAAGAATAAATGCTTGTGCCAATCCATCTGGGGATGGTTGTACTTTGTATTGTAAGCTAATTCCAAATTGATGACCATCTCCAAGCAATGATTCAAATCTTGGTGTATCTTCAGGTGTAGAGATAATTAAAATATCTTT
>DEPZ01000021.1:0-167 GCA_002359025.1 Erysipelotrichaceae bacterium UBA3379
TTTTCTCCTTTACTATAAATCAAGTTCAGCTTCTTGAGCATGTTCTTGAATAAATTCACGTCTAGGTTCAACCTTTTCTCCCATCAACATATCAAACATAGCATCTGCTTGCATAGCATCATCTATATCAATTTGCCATAAGACACGATTTTCTGGATTCATTGTTG
>DEPZ01000021.1:212-20297 GCA_002359025.1 Erysipelotrichaceae bacterium UBA3379
AATTGTTCTGCATTCATTTCTCCTAGCCCTTTATAACGTTGTATTGTATACTTCGCATTAGGACCTAATTCATTCTTTAATCTATCTAATTGAGCATCATCATATAAATAATGTTCTTCTTTACCATGTTTTAATAAATATAAAGGAGGTTGTGCTGCATACACAAATCCTTGTTCTATTAATGGTTTTAAGAAACGATATAAGAATGTCAACATTAATATACGAATATGACCACCATCAACATCGGCATCTGTCATAATAACAATCTTATGATAACGTAACTTACTTAAATCAAAATCATCACCAATACCAGTACCAAATGCAGTAATCATAGAACGTATTTCAGCATTAGATAAGATCTTATCTAATCTAGCTTTTTCAACATTCAAAATCTTACCTCTTAAAGGAAGAATAGCTTGTGTTCTTCTATCTCTTCCCATTTTTGCACTACCACCGGCAGAATCCCCTTCGACTATGAAAACTTCACATTCTGATGGATCTTTAGATGAACAATCTGCCAATTTACCTGGTAATGATGTAGAATCTAAAGCTGTCTTTCTTCTTGTCATTTCTCTAGCACGTTTAGCTGCCATTCTGGCACGACTTGCAACAATAGCTTTATTAACAATAATAGAAGCAGTATTAGGATTTTCTAATAAAAACTTATCTAAAGCTTCAGAAATAATATTACTTGCTATTTTTCTAACTTCAGCATTTCCTAACTTTGTCTTTGTTTGCCCTTCATATTGAGGATCTGGATGTTTAACAGAAATAATTGCTGTTAAACCTTCACGACAATCATCTCCACTTAAAGATTCTTCATCTTTCTTTAAAAATCCTTTATTTTTCGCATAATTATTAATAACTCTTGTTAATGCTAATCTAAACCCTTCTTCATGAGTTCCACCTTCATGAGTATTAATATTATTACAGAAAGAATAGATATTTGGTTGATATCCATCATTATATTGCATACCAACTTCAACTTTAATTTCATCAATTTCATCTTCTACATAAATAATATCATCATGAATAGCTGTCTTATTTTTATTTAAATAAGATACATATTCTTTAATACCACCTTCATAATGATAAATATTTTCTTTAGATGGCTCTATACGCTTATCTTCTAAAATAAGTTTTAGTCCTTTATTTAAAAAGGCTAATTCTCTTATCCTTTGATTCAATGTTTCAAAATCATAAACAGTTGTTTCTTCGAAAATCAATGGATCAGCTTTAAATACAACAGTTGTTCCAGTATCATCACAATCCCCAATAATTTTAAGATCATCAACTGGATTACCACCTTTTTCAAATCTTTGATAGTAAACATGACCATCTCTATGAACATAAACCTCTAACCATTCACTTAATGCATTAACAACACTGGCACCTACACCATGAAGTCCTCCAGATACCTTATATCCGCCTCCACCAAACTTACCACCAGCATGTAGTACAGTTAAGATTGTTTCTACTGTACTTTTTCCAGTTTTTGCATGTATACCTGTAGGCATTCCACGTCCATTATCAATGACTTTGACAACATTATCTTTTTCTAAGACAACTCTAATTTCAGTACAATATCCAGCTAATGCTTCATCTATTGCGTTATCTACGATTTCCCATACAAGATGGTGTAATCCTCTTGAAGAAGTACTACCTATATACATACCAGGTCTTTTTCTAACAGCCTCTAAACCTTCCAATACTTGAATATCAGATTCATCATAGCTATGTGTGACTTTACTTTCTTCCATGATTTTCTCCTTTCACTTGTCCATTTTCTATATATATACGCTTAGCATTTTCTATAACTTGATGGTGAATACCATCAACAGAAGTTGATGTTAAAAATGTTTGAACCTTTCCTTGTATAAGATTCAGTAATTTTGTCTTACGTATATCATCAAGTTCACTTAATACATCATCTAATAATAAGATTGGATATTCTCCAATCTCTTTTTTTATTAATTCCAATAATCCAATCTTTAAAGATAAAATAATAGATCTCTGTTGCCCTTGAGAAGCATATAACATCGCATTCTTCTCATTTAAATACATCATCATATCATCTTTATGTATACCTTCACTCGTACTTCCTTGTTGAATATCTCTTTGATAATTCTTTTGATATCTTTGTAAAATACTTTCATAAGATATCTCTTTATATACTGTTTTATATTCTAAATACAATGTTTCTTTATGCATAGAAATATAATCATACATAGAAGATGATATTTCATTTAAGAGTTTAATAAATTCAACACGTTTTTTTATAAGATCAACTTGTATTTTAGCCATTTGTTCAGATAAAACCTCTAGATATTCATCTGCTTTTAAACGTTTTTTATGTAACAATTTTAAATACTTGTTTCTTTCTTTAAGCAACTTATTATAGTTGCTTAAATTATACATATATATAGGAGATATCTTAGATATTTCTATATCAATTAATCTTCTTCTTAAACGTGGACTTCCCTTTATTAACATTAAATCCTCAGGTATAAATAAAACAACATTCAAGTAACCAACATAATCACTTGTCTTTTTTATTTCTTTATGATTAATAAAAGCTTTTTTACCTAAAGTCGAAATTATAATCTCTAAATCTAAATTCTTATGATTAGATTCAACAAATCCTTGTATCTTAGAAAAATCTTTTGTGAATAAAATCAATTCCTCATTCGTATTCGTCTTAAAACTCTTAGATAAAGATAACATATATATAGCTTCTAATAAATTTGTTTTCCCTTGAGCATTTTTCCCTACAAAAATATTAATAAAAGGATCAAACTCTACAGAACAATCCTCATAATTTCTAAAATTCTTTAAAACAATTTTATTAATCTTCATGTTTAATTAAATAATCAGTTCCGTCAAATGAGATAACATCACCATCACGTAATTTTTTACTTCTTCTTGTTTCTACCTCATTATTAACAAGAACCAGTTCATCAAGAATAACCATTTTAGCGATTGCTCCAGAATCCACGGCATCAACATACTTTAAAAATTTACCTAATTCAATATAATCAGTATCAATTATAATCTCTTTCATTATTATCACCCAATTTCTATTTACTTGTACCATTATAACACATATTATTTAAAAAATACAGTTTTTATGGCGTATATTCACTATATATATAAAAACGATAAAATTAATATTTTTGACCAAACGTCGCTTATATGCCAAAATTGGACCAAAAAACAGAAATCAACTTTTATATGAAAAAGTTAATATTATAAGAATTGGTTATACAAATTTTATTAAACAATGATGAATATATTTTCATATCTTGAATAATATATACAGAGAAACAAGAAAGTAATCAAAAAAATTTACTAAAAGAAAAACTGGTATAACACCAGTTTTAGTATGTTCTTACAGGTAAGACTAATTGAATAATATCTTCTTTATCAAAGTCTTTAATAATAAATGGTTTCATTTCACCTGTGAATAAAACTTGAACTTTTTCTCCATTAATACTTTTAATAGCATCATTTAAGTATCTAGCACTAAATGAGATGTTTAAAGGTTCCCCTTTATAAAAAGCCTTAGATAAGTTTTCTTCTACAGAACCAATTTCTTGTGAATAAGATGAAAGAATAACTTCATCTTCATTCATAGATAATTTGATAATATTTGTTTGTTCATTAGATAAAAGTGAAGCACGATCAATAGAATTTAATAAACTTACACTATCAACAGACATAGAATAATCAAAATTTTCAGGAATTAATCGAGTTGTATCAGGATATGTACCATCAATTAATCTTGTTTGAATTAATACATTATCAAAAATGAATAATACTTTTCTATCTGAAACATATAAATCAATGAGTTCATCTTTTTCAATAATACGACTGATTTCAATTAAACTCTTTTTAGGAATAATAATATTGAAAGAAACATCAGAATCAATAGTTAATATTCTTTTAGCAAGTCTATAACTATCAGTTGCAATACATTCTAGAATATGATTTTTAGCTTTGAAGTTAACCCCAGTTAAAACAGGTCTTGTTTCTTTTTCGCTTGTAGCAAATGATGTTTGTTCTATTGCTTCTTTTAAGTCAGTAGATTTCATTTGTAAGTTGATACCTGTTTTATTTAAATCAATACGTGGATAATCAGTATAAGATGTTCCGTTTAAATCAAATTTAGAATTTGCTCCATCAATTCTTGTAAGTGTTCCATCTACAATATAAATGTGAACAAATTCAGAATCAATTTTCTTAATAATTTCTAAAATATATTTTGATGATAAAACAACAGATCCTTTTTCAATAATTTCTATATTTTCAGTAATACTTGTTTGAATTGTTATGTCGCTATCACTACCAGTTAATACTAATTTATCATCTAGTAATTCAAATTTAATACCTGTTAATACTGGTAAAGGACTTTTTATAGATACAGCTCTTGAAACTTTAGATAAAGCATTTAATAATTCTACTCTTTTTATTTTAAAATTCATCATCTTTCTCCTTTTTTATATATTTTATTTAAATTATATAATAGTAATAATATTGTGCATAATATGAATAACTTACTAAAATTATATAAATATGTTGATAGAACCAACAGAATTTGAAAATAATTATTGTGAATAACTTGTGGATAATTGTGAATAACTTTTACACAAGTTTCTTTTTTATGTCATCTATTGCTTGTCTATAGTTCATATCTTTTTCTAGTTTCTTTTGAACTTTATCACAAGCTTTCATGACTGTAGAATGATCTCTTCCTCCAAATTCGTGTCCGATTTGAATGAAGGAAATATCTTTGATTAATTCTCTTACAAGATACATAGCGATATGTCTTGCGACAATAATATTAGATGTCCTTGATTTAGAATTGATTTGTGTGACTGTTAAATTATAGTAGTCTGCTACACATTTTTTGATATTGGCAACAGTAAGTTCTTTTTTTGTTGTTGGTTCTGAATATGTGTCGCTAAATGCTTCTAATGCAAATTCTAAATCTATATAATCCATTTTTTTACCGCATATTAGCTTATAAAATAATAATCTTTTTAGACTTCCTTCTAGTTCTCTCACGTCATTATTAAAATGAGTTGCGATAAAATCGAGAACTTCTTCAGTGATAGGATAGTCTACATTTTCTATTTCTAATTTTTTTCTTAAGATTGCTTTTGAAGTTTCGAATTCAGGTGTATCAATACTGACTGTAAGACCGGAAGCAAAGCGGCTTACTAATCGGCTTTCCATTCCTTTTAAATCTCTAGGTGGTTTGTCACTGGTAATGACGATTTGTTTTTTATTACTGATTAAACTGTTAAAAATATTGAAAAATATTTCACTTGATGATTCTTTTGTGGCCATGAATTGAATATCATCTATTAATAAGACATCTATATGTCTATATTTATAGTTAAATTCATCAATTGTATGATCTGCTAATGATTTTATATATTCATTAACGAAATTCTCACTTGTTGTAAAAAGAACTCTAGCAAATTGATTTTGCTTTTTTACATAGTTTCCAATAGCATTCAACAAGTGTGTTTTTCCTAGTCCTGAATTACTGTGAATAAATAAAGGACTGTAAGAAGTACCAGGTTTCATTGCTACTGCAAGAGATGCATTTTGTGCAATTCTATTACTATTTCCTACAACAAAGTTTTCAAAAGTAAGATCATGGTTGAGATTATCATCAAATGTGAGTAAATCATCTTTTAATTGTACTGCTTCTTGATATTCATTTTCTGTGACTATGTGTAAGTGATAATGCCCTTGTGTTACGGTATTGTACATTTCTTGTAACTTATCTGCATAAGGAAGAACTGCATCTAAACTCCATTGAGTATCGGCAGTAATTGTGACATCACCATCTACAATATCTTGTATTTGCAAAGTTGCAAAAAATGAGTCAAAAATAATTTTATCTTCACACTGATCTTTGAACAAATTGAGAGTTTTTTGCCAATCATTATTAAGATTATTCACATTTTCACCTACTTCCAAATCTATTATAGATGAAATTGTGAATAAAATGAAGAAAATATTTTTAATTCACAACTTATTCACATAGTTATGCACATCAAAAAGTGTTGAAATAGGGATATTTTTTTGATTATACACATATTTTATAAAAGTTGCACTGTGAATAACTATTTACGCACTGTGCATAAGTGTGAATAAGTTTTATGAATTTGCTTTATTCACAAGTTATGCAAAAAGTTATTCACATTGAACATGTAAGTATATCAATGGTTTTGAATAAGTTATTCACAATTGTGCATAACTTTTAAAACATTGTGAATAACTTGTGAAGAAGATGTGTACATTGTGCATAAAGATATGAAAATAATAGAAAATTGTGCGTAATATTCATAAGATTTTTGTGTTTAAAATCTTAGTTTTTTCATTATTTTCATTGACTTATAGGGGTAAAACAAATATAATAATGGGGCATATGTTACTGTGTATAAAAAATTATTGTATTTTGGAGGTGTAAATTATGAAAAGAACATATCAACCAAATAAAAGAAAAAGATCAAAAACTCATGGTTTTAGAGCGAGAATGGCAACAGTAGGCGGAAGAAAAGTACTTGCTCGTCGCCGTAAAAGAGGAAGAAAAGTTTTATCTGCCTAAAAATAAATTCCACTTTAACTTTTTAAGGTGGTTTTTTTTCTAAGTAAATATGAAAAAAGAGTTTAGAGTTAAAAAAAATGAAGACTTTCAGAGAATAATTAAGGATAAAAAGTCAGTCGCAAATAAAAAATTTGTTGTTTATTATAAACCAAATGATACTCATTTAAGAGTTGGAATCTCTGTAAGTAAGAAGTTAGGTCACGCTGTTGTTCGAAATAAGATAAAAAGACAAGTAAGAATGATGGTTCACGAAGTTTTTGATAAAAATGAAAAAATGGATTATATTGTTATAGTGAGAAATCAATTTTTAATGAATTCATATCATGATAATATTAAAGATTTAAAGTATCTCTGTAATAAAATTAAAAAAAGGATGGAAAATTAAATGTATTTAGATCAACGTACAAAGAAGTTTTTAAAAGTCTTTGCATTAGTTGCGTTTGTCTTTGTGTTAGTTGGATGTACTGCTAACCTAGATCAAAATGGAAAATTAATTGCAGAGCGTGCTATTAATGCAGATACTCCTTGGAGTTTAGATGCTGGTTTCTTTGATTTTATTTTAACATTCCCAATTGCAAAAGGTATTATCTTTTTAAGTGATATTTTAGGAAATGTCGCTTGGGGTGTTGTAGGTATGACTATCTTTATTAATATTTTAATCTTACCTATTATGATTAAATCAACTATGGCTACTCAAAAGATGCAATTATTACAACCAGAAATGGAAAAAATCCAACGTAAATACGCTGGAAGAAAAGATCAAGCATCTCAAATGCGTCAATCAGCTGAAATTCAAGCTTTATATAAAAAGCATAATATAAGCATGTTTAGTTCTTTTGCAACTTTCTTAACATTACCAATCATGATTGCAATGTGGCAAGCTGTACAAAGAATTGAATTCTTATATACATCTACTTTATTTGGATTACAATTAGGTGCAACACCAATGCAAATGATTACTAAAGGACATTGGGAATATGTTGTCATTGTTGCAATTGTAGGTATATCTCAATATCTAGCAATTGAAATCAACAATATTATGTTGAAAAGAAATCCACGTTATAAAGTATCAAAACAACAACAATCTATGAAAACAATGAATATTGTTATGACAGTTATGATCGTATGGTTTGCATTATCAATGCCAACTGCTATGTCATTGTATTGGATTACTACAAGTGTAGTTACTATTGCTAGAACTGTTTATATTCAATTGTATCATATTGAAAAGAAACATGAAAAAATTTAAGGACGGGCAAAATTATGAAAACATATGAAGCAAAAACAGAAGAAGAAGTTATTCAACTTGCTTGTCAAGATTTAGGAGTAACTCCCGATCAACTTACTTACGAAGTTATTGAAACTAAAAAAAGTTTATTTTCAAGAAAAGTTGTGATTGAGTGTTATACTCAATCAATGATTCAAGAATATATTGAAAGTTATATAAGAAAAATATTGACTGATATGGAATTTGTTGTAGAAACTGTTTCTTATATTCAAGACGGACGTATCTATTGTAATATTAATACTGATAACAATTCTATTTTAATTGGAAAAGCAGGAGTTATATTAAGAGCTATTAATCTTATTGTGAAACAAGCTGTTCAAAATCAATTTAAAAAGAGAATTGAAATCAGTGTAGATATCAATGGATATAAAGAAACACGTTATAAGAAAGTTGCGTCTATGGCAAAGAGATTAGGTAAACAAGTTTTAAAAACAAAGATTGATGTCAAACTTGATCCTTTACCTGCTGATGAAAGAAAAGTTATCCATCAAGTTATTTCAGAAATAGATCATTTAAAAACTGAAAGTCAAGGCGAAGGGAAAAACAGATTTGTTACAATTTCATATGTAGATTAAAAAATGAAACCCCAAAGGTTATGTTTTAAAACTGGAGGGGTTTTTATTATATTAGCAATAATATACCAAATAGATTGATAATCATTATATTATATAAGATATGTACTTTTATAAATAAAGAGATTGCTCTTAGTAGTTTTATATGGTACGTTTAAATGAGGTGAAAAAGAAAAAGTTGAAAAATGTCTAAAAGAATTAACATTAAGCCATTTTAACGCAGAAAAAAGTAAGGGCTTCCAAACAGATGAGATAGCTAAAATTTTAGAATTAAATAGATCAAATGTAAGTAAAGAATTAAATCAGCTTATTCAAGAAGAGAAAATAATTAAATTAAAGGGAAAACCAGTATATTATTTACATAAAGAAAGCATTGAGAATATGTATAATGTTTCTATTCAGACAATGATTTTTGATTCTATTGATGATATTTTTAATTTTAATCAAAAGAAGAATAAAGACGATATATTTCAACTTATTGGTTCAGAAGGCAGTTTAAAAGCTTCAATTGAAAGAGCAAAAGCAGCAGTTATATATCCACCAAAAGGGTTAAGTACTTTAATTATTGGACCAACGGGAGTTGGTAAATCAATGTTTGCAGAATATATGTATAAGTATGGTGTCAAAGTAGGACAATTTGAACCTAAAGCACCGTTTATTGTATTCAACTGTGCTGACTATAGTGAAAATCAATCATTGTTATTATCACAATTATTTGGTTATGTAAAAGGAGCTTTTACAGGAGCAGACAAAAATAAAGAGGGATTGGTCGATAGTTCAAACAATGGTATATTATTTTTAGATGAAGTACATAGACTCTCTGCTGAAGGCCAAGAAATGTTATTTTTATTAATGGATAAAGGTGTATATAGACGTCTGGGTGAGGTTAAAGCAACACATAAAAGTAATGTTATGATTATTGCAGCGACAACAGAAAATCCAGAAACAGTCATGTTGGAAACATTTTTAAGAAGAATACCTGTGGTGATAAAATTACCTACATTAAAACAAAGACCATTACTTGAGAGAATGGAATTAATATGCCATTTCTTTAATATGGAAAGTGTACGTGTACATAAGAAAGTTCTTGTATCAAAAGAAGTTATAAAAGCTTTTTTATTTTATGAATGTAGTGGAAATATTGGACAGTTAAAAAGTGATATACAATTAATTTGTGCTAGAGCATTTCTAGATTGTATGACCTATAATAAAGAGGCAGTTGAAGTTAAATTATCTCTATTATCTGGAAATGTTCAAGAAGGATTATATAATATGGATTCACGTGGTAAATTAGTACATGAAGTTCAATTATTAGGAAGAGATAGTATAGAGTTTTATCCAGATTCAGAGTATCATTTAGAAAATCAAAATTTGATTATGAATCAAAAATATAATTTAAATTTTTATAATATGATTCAAACAACATGGGAAAAACTAAAAAAAGATGGAAAAAGTGATAGTGAGATTAGAAAGTATATCGATAGAGATATACAAAAATATTCATTCAATCTCATGAATATTTTCTTATATAACAATGATACCAATACTGCTTATGAAAAAATAATAACACAAAATATTCAATATATTGTTAGAAATAATTTATTAATGTACGATGAATGGAATCAAAAAAGTGATGTTGAAAAATTAGTTAAAGCAATAACATTACACATACAAAATATATTAGAACGTATACGTAGTGGAAATATAGCAATTCATCCTCAAGCAGATGAACTCATTAAAGAAAGAGCATTTGAATCAGAAGTGAGTAAAAGAATTTTAGATCAAGTTTCACAGCTATATCAAGTAGAAATACCAAAAGATGAATTAGTATATCTTGCTAGTTTTTTATATTTAACAAACAAAGAGCGTCAATGTCAGTATGTTGGTATACTCGTTATTATGCATGGAAAATCAACAGCATCCAGTATGGTCTCAGTCGCAAATAAATTATTAGGGACAGAGCATGCAGTTGCTATAGATATGGATTTAGATGATCGTGTTCAGGATGTAATGATGAAAGCTATTGATATAGCACCATCATTAGATATGGGAAAAGGTATTTTATTGTTGACAGATATGGGTTCAATCCTAACTTTCGCAAAAGTGATTAGTGATGCAGTTGGCATTAGTGTTAAAGCAATGGATATGGTTAGTACACCTGTATTGATTGAAGCTACAAGATATTCTTTGAATCCTGATATGACATTAGATTCACTATATGAACATTTAAAGAAAAGAATAAATTGTTTTGACGAATCAAAGGAAAATAAAAAGGTCATTGATGATAAACATTAAACTGTACCCTGTAAAATGGACAGTTAAATAAAAAGGTATCAATCCAAAGTGTTGATACAGAATATTTAACTGACTCTGTTTTACAGAGTCTTTTATTTTGCTTATAATTATTTGATGAAAGGACTGATTGAGATGGGCGTAAATTATTTCACTGATGAACAAATTAAAACACTTAAGGAGAATCCATATATTGAAAAAATATCTTACAAAAGTATTAAATATTCCCAAAAGTTCAAGATGGAATTCTGGTCTCGCTATTCACAGGGTGAAACTCCTTCTTCCATACTTTCTTCGTTTGATATTGATCCACATATTCTTGGACAAAAACGCATTAGTAATATTGTCCAACGAATTAAGAAGGAAGCTGCACGTTTAGAAGGATTTGAAGATACTATAAAACATAATAACGGTCGCCCTAAGACCAAGGAATTGACCCCTGAAGAAAAAATTGCTTATCTTGAACACAGGATTGCCTATCAGAAACAGGAAATCGAATTTCTAAAAAAAATAAGATCAGTAGAGAGGGAATATTATTGGAAACAGCAGAAGAAAAATACAAAATCATCGAAGAAATGATCTCCCGAGATAATGATCTTCTCAACATCTCCAAATTGTGTGAAATAGCAGAAGTTTCTAGAAGCGGATTCTATAACTGGAAAAACAGCTATAATAGACACCAGCATAGAGTTTCAAAAGCTGCTCAAGGACAAGGGACTGAGGCAGTCAATGTCAAGAAGGGGAAACTGTTGGGATAATGCACCACAGGAATCTTTCTTTGGCCATATGAAAGATGAAATAGACATAAGCGGCTGCAGGACTTTTGATGAGCTTACTGCAGTTATAAATGATTATATGGACTATTATAACAATGAAAGATATCAATGGAATCTGGCGAAACTATCGCCTGCAGAATATTATCAGTATTGGATAACTGATATATATCCAATAGATATAAAAAATGATACTATTCAAAAATAGTATCATCATATTGAAAACGCATCATATCGTGGTACTGGTTTCTTTCATCTGAGAGTTCTTCTTCAAGATCAATATCAAGCATGGACTCAAAACGAGTCTGCATTTCAATCATCTGGCAAGACAGAATCTCGCATTGATTTTCAAGCCAAAAGATATATTCACGAACGGACATAAACTTATGACCATCAGTGTAGGATTGATGATTCTGATTGAAAAGACCTTTAAGCTCATTAATGGTCATAAGAACAGTTGATACATCAAAATCATTGTGTAAAATATTGAAAAGCTGTTCCTCATTCCAAAAAGAATCTGATAAATCAGCAAGCTGACAGGAAGTGTTAAGTGAAGGGAAAGCAATCCAATTATAATAAATTCCTTTGGAAAGGATTCCTTCAATAACATTTCCATTTCTACAAGCCTTAAATTCAATGCAGTTGTCATACTTAACACAAACAAGTTTAAATTTTTTAGAATCATTAAAAATATACATAAACATCCTAGACACAAAGCCACTGATCTTGACCAGTGGCTTAAGACTGTGTCATTCCTCCTTGACACAATCATATAAGATATTTTTCGTTAAAAATATACCTTTTTATTTAATTGTCCTTGACATGGGGTACACTTTACAGTGAGTATTATAATGAACCACTTTATATTTCATGTGATATGGAAATAGTGAAAGATAACTCTGAAATCATAATAAAAGATTTGTTTGAAAATTACGATTTAAAAATAGTAGATATTTATGACCAAGTAGATGATAATCTAGTCAATCAGTATGTGTCAAAACAAAAGAATAAAGCCAGAACATTTATTCAAAGTTTAGATAAGAGAAGAAAAACATTGTTTGAATTGACAACTTTTCTTGTAGAATATCATAAAGATTTCTTTATAAATGGATCTACAATAAAACCATTAACTATGAAACAGGTAGCAGATGATTTATCATTAAGTGAATCAACTATCTCTAGAGCAGTCAAAGATAAATATTTATTATTTGAAAACAATGTCTATTCATATAAGTATTTTTTTACTCAGAAATTAGAATCAGGAGAATGTAGTGATGAAATAATAATGCGAATAAAATATTATGTAGATCACGAAAATAAAAAAAGACCATTGAGTGATCAACAAATATGCAATTTTCTTAATGATGAAGGAATAAAAATTGCAAGAAGAACTATTTCTAAATATCGAGAAAAAGCAAACATAAGATCAGCATTAAAGAGAAAAGAAATTTAGATATATTGATCGTTTTTATATGGTAAAAGCGAGGAGGGATATATTATGAGTATTCAATTGGTTGTCTTTGACGTAGATGGTTTATTGTTGAATACAGAGTCAATAGCTCAAGAGGCATGGCAAGTTATTGGTGAAAAATATGGAATTATGGATTTTGGAAGTAAAACGTTTTTAAAGGTTGTTTGTGTCCAAGATCCAGAAGCAACTAATATAGTATGTAAAGATTTAGAAGATAGAGAAGATGCTTTGCAAATCTTACATGAATCTAGGGCATATGCTAGAGAATTACTTGAATATAAGGTTGATGTCAAGTTAGGTGTTTTAGAAATCCTTCAATTCCTAAAACAAAATCATATAAAGATTGCAGTAGCAACTTCTACTCCAAAATCATTAACAATAAAAAGATTGAGATATCTAGGGTTAGTAGATTATTTTGATGCAATTTTTTGTGGAGATGATGTCAAATATAGAAAACCACATCCAGAGATTTATTTGAAAGCTATTAAGTATTTTAATGTGAGTCCTCAAGATGCTATAGTTATAGAAGATTCTCCATCTGGTGTAGAAGCAGCATTTAGAGCAGATATTCCATGTATTATGGTACCTGATCTTATAAAAGCAGGTAAAAAGCAAGAACAACAAACAAAGTATATTGCTAAGTCTCTATTGGATGTTATAGAGTATATGAAACACGTTCTTTAATAGAAACGTGCTTTTTTTATTATAAAAGAAAATTAAAAGTATTTATTCATGAAGAACAAGTATGTCCAGATTATAGACATGCGCTTATAACAATCCCACCAAAATATAGTGTATCAGCATTTATGGAGTATTTGAAAAGTAAGCCAACATTGATGATATTTGATAGGAATGTAAAAATTATAATGATTTTGTACAAGAAAAATTGTCTTCACTGGTATGTAGTGCAAAGAAGTGTGGAAGATTTGAAGTCATCAGTTATGCTTGCTCGATATATTGAATACAAGTAAAATTCTAAAGAATACTATAGGAAAAAACTTGTGAATAGTTAGATTTATGCTTAATAAAAGCAATTTATGTAATCTAGACATAAAAAATATGAAATTTGACATAAAATAGTACTAACACCAAAAAAAATGATACTTTAACTATGTAAGGAATGGAGGAATTGTATATGAAAAAAATATTGCTTGCATGTCTAATGGTTGGGTTATGTGTATCAAACATGAATTTTGTGAGTGCTACTTTATCAACTGATATCAATATAGGTAATCATGAGATTGAATCTTATTCAGATTTGAAGTATTTAAGTGAAAGACTAGATGATTTTGTCTTGAAAAACCCAAGTTCAAGTGAAGAAGAGCAGGATACTTTTTTAAATGAAGTTATTCAAAGTTCAGAATTTGAAATGCAGAAGTCAATGAACAGAAGTGCCGGGGACTATCTTCCTGGATACAACAATTTAAACTCTCAAGAAAAAAAACTTGCAAAGCAGAGTCCTACAAAAGCAGTATCAGTTTATTCGTGTGCTTCGACAGCTACCAATAAGACAATCAGCATATATGGTAGAAATGGTTATCAAGATAATACTGATGCATTTCGTCATGGATATTGGAATATATTGATGGTAAAAAAAATAGGTAAGTCTTGGGCAGAAAAATGGGCAAATGCACATGAATATACATCTTCAGGTGTTGATAAGGAAATGGATTTAAGAAATAATAAAATAGGTAGAGACAGTTATGTGTCTGGAAAATCAGATTCACAGCTTTCATCAATAATAGTATCCAAAGTCAATACAGGCAAGATGTGGAGAATAATCGGAGGTCAATTAACAAAGACATCGGGTGGTAGAAATTATGAAAACTAGTCTATCGCATAACAATAAGGTTTCTAAAATATTATCTTTAGAAACTTATATTTTTATAGTATTCTGTATTGCATCTTTATTCATTTTTTATATCTCATTGAATTTCATTGTTTTATCATTAGAATGGAATCTGTTTTTATCCATGATTCCATTTATCTTGTCTAATTTTTTTGATAAATCTCATAAATATATGAGATGGTTGCTGTTATTGTTATGGATACTTTTTATTCCTAATGCATTCTATATGATGACTGATTTGATTCATATTCAATCATTGAATATTATCATCAATCCAACTCCTTATAGTCAGTATTACTCTACAGATGTTATCCTATGGATTTTAATGCTATATATTATTTCTATCAGTATTTTTGGGGTTTATCTTGGTCTAAAGAGTGTGGACGAATTTCTCAATATGATTGGAGAAAAACTAAGATTAATATCTTTATTGATATTATCAATGATGATCGGTGTCGGAATGACAATAGGTCGTTTTTTACGATTGAATTCTTGGAATGCATTCAATCCAATTGAATTGTTGACAACGATTTTTAACGGTTTTGACATTGTAATGATAAGGCTATCAATTCTATTTAGTATAGTTGTTTTTATACTCATTTTCATGTATTCTTATAAGAGATTGATTAAGAAGGAAGTGAAAGAGCATGAAAAAAATAGCAATATGCGATGATAATCAAGAATCAGCAAAAAAATTATATGAAATATGCAGCAGTTACTGTAGAAAAGAGTGCTGGAGAACTGAGATATTTGTTTTCTCAAATTCAATCGAATTTCTAAAAGACCATTCAAGATTTGAAGTGATTTTTATGGATATAGATATGCCAGGAATGAGTGGAATAGAGGCAACAAAAATAATGCGAGAGTATAATAAGGAATCAGCTATAATATTTGTATCAGCATATTCAAATTACAAATCAATAGCATTTTCAATTCATCCTTTTGATTATATTGATAAACCCTATACAGATGCTCAAATTTGCCATGTTCTAAATGAAGTCAGGGCATATCTTGACAATTCTCCCTTGGGAATGAGTATAATGGTTAAATCAAAAGGAGAAACAACTGTAATTCCTATAGCTACAATACGATATATAGAGTTAGTTAATAGAAAAATCATGATTCATGTAGGAAATGATATTATCAGTACATATGATAATATTGCTAATCTTTATAGCATGTTGAGTGATAAAGGATTTTTAAGACCACACAATTCTTTTTTAGTGAATTATAGATATATAAAGCAATTCGCCAGATATACTATCCTACTTGTTGATAATCAGGAAATTCCAATTGCACAATCAAGATATAAGAAATTTGAACAAGAGTTTCACTCTTTTTTGATGAAGCAAGGAGAATGCTATATATGTTGATTTTTATAATCTTTATTATTTTGCAAATGACAATTCTGCTTTCAATTTACCCTTTGTTGCAAATGAAAAAAAATAAAATGGCATCCTGTTTTTTAGTCTTGATACTTTGTTTTTGTACTTATTTGCAAAATATATATCTTATTGGACTGGTAGACTTGTTCGTGTTTATCTCTTTTATGACCTATTATCATAGAAAAAAAAGTATGATTTTGAAAGTGGTATATACATTCTCTTTATTGTTTGTTTTGTTTTGCTTGATACAGTTTTTCATCAACAACATGGTTGGTTATATGGTTATATCACCAGATGTATATATGTTTGAAGATATTATTATATACAATAAAGTAATTATGACAATAATAAATTGTCTAGTCTATTATGCTCTAGCACAGATAATTATCAGACCGTATAATAAATGGAACGATGACTTTCCAGTTTATGCTATTTCCTATATTGTTGTGCCTTTTATGATGGTTTTATCATTAGTATTGATATATTTGATGGTTTCTCAAATGAATATTGGAATCTATTATTTTTATTCTTTTATTATCGCAATAAGTTTACTCATTTTTCTCATACTTTTTCATCGCCTTGTTTACAAAAGGTTAGAAATAGAAAAAAGAAACTATCTTCTTGAATTATCACAAGAAAAGATAGATAATCAACTTTTATACTATCACAAACTTAAAAAATCAAATGATGAAATGTTGTTTGTATTACATGATATAAAAAATCATATCCATCTATTAAGTACAAACACAGATGAAAAAGATAGATATATAGATTCATTATTTGAAAAGTTTACTTCTTTAAAAAAGATTTGTTATACAAATGATATTCTCAATATTTTTCTCCAAGAAAAGAGTCTTCAGTGCAAAGAAAAAGATATAGAGTGTTACTTTCATATTGATAGAGTTGATTTATCATTTATGGATGATAAAGATTTCATAACTCTTTTAAGTGTACCTTATGATTACATTCTCCAAAATCAGATTATAAGTAATCAACGATGCTTTTTAAATATCATCAATCATCATCATATGCTTTTTATAAACTTTCTTTTAGAGAACGTATGTGAAAGTGAAGAACTGGAACAAGAATTCCAACTTACTATGGACACATTGAGTAAATATGATGGAAGCTTGTCAATAAAAAAAACGGAGAAAGGTCTTAAAATTGGTATTCTGATTTCAATACCATGAAGTCAAAATTTTTCTTATTTATAATTTAAAGTATTTTGAACAAGAAGGATATTATCAAAAAAAGCGATTTGCCTTACAAAGGTTGATAAATCATGATTCTTTGTTTTTCTTTTAAATTATCCTACCACTGCAATCATTTTTTCATTGAAAATATAGTCAGGATAAGGATTTATGATACAAGAAAGGTAAAAAACTAGTCTACTGTTGTCTATATTTAACATTGCATCTATGTCAATCATAAGTTTGGTGTCACTACTCCTTAGTTGATGGATTTTAAAATCATAAAACAGATGATGAAAAGTGAAATAAGCCAAATTTGGATGATAAAGGATATTCACTAGATAGATTAATTTAATCTTTGGAAGATTCTCCATCTGGTGTAGAAGCAGCATTTAGAGCAAATATTCCATGTATTATGGTACCTGATCTTATAAAAGCAGGTAAAAAGCAAGAACAACAAACAAAGTATATCGCTAAGTCTCTATTGGATGTTATAGAGTATATGAAACACGTTCTTTAATAGAAACGTGTTTTTTATATAAGATAAAGATTGATATCGTCAGATGATTTCTAATGAAATTAGAGTAATTATTTGATATAATGAGTAAAATAAGAAGGAGGATATGGTATGAATCATAGGGGTACAAAACAATTACAAACAGAAAGATTGTTACTTAGAAAATTGCATGTTAATGATGCAAAGCAAATGTATGAGAATTGGGCAAGTGATAAAGATGTCGTCACTTTTTTAACATGGCCAGTTCATAATGATGTTGAAGTAACAAAAAATATTTTATTAGATTGGATGGAATCATATCATGAAGATCGTTTCTATCAATGGGGAATTGAAATTGAAGATACAAAAACACTTATTGGAACAATGAGTGTTGTTGAAATCAATGATAAGATTAAATCTTTACAAATAGGTTATTGTATTGGTAGTCAATGGTGGCATCAAGGATATACAAGTGAAGCATTAACAGCAGTCATAGACTATCTATTCAATGAAGTTGGATGTAATAGAATAGAAGCCAAACATGATCCACGAAATCCTCACTCTGGTGCAGTTATGAAAAAATGTGGTATGAAGTATGAGGGAACACTTCGCCAATCTGATATAAATAATCAAGGTATATGTGATACTTGTTATTATTCAATATTAAGAAATGAATGGGAAATAAAACAAGTTTTAGAAGAACTTTAAATCGAAAAGAGGTTAAATATGAATGATGATATTATTGTTGCTATTGCAACAAGTAGATTAGAAGCAGCTATTTCTATTATTAGATTAAGTGGTAAAGATGTTATAGCTTTTGTACAAGAGATGTTTACTGGTAAAATATTAGAAAAAGCAAGTCATACTATTACTTATGGATATATTCATGATCAAGGGGAAAAGATTGATGAAGTTTTAGTGAATATATATAGAGGAAAAAGAACATTTACTGGCGAAGAAATGGTAGAAATTAATTGTCATGGTGGTGTTTTTATTACTCAAAAAGTATTAAATCTATGTTTAAAACGTGGAGCAAGAATGGCAGAGCATGGAGAATTTTCTAAGCGTGCTTTCTTAAATGGTCGTATAGATTTATCTCAAGCAGAAGCTATTAGTGATTTAATTAGTGCTAAAAATGATTATGCAACATCTCTTGCTCTTAAAGGAATTCAAGGAAATATAAGTCATTTTATAGAAGATTTAAGAGAAGATTTAATCCAAATTATTACACAAATAGAAGTCAATATAGATTACCCTGAATATGATGATATAGAAGAATTAACAGCAGATTCTTTATTACCAAGAAGTACAAAGTTACAAGAAAAGATGGACCATATCATAGCATCATCTAAAAATGTACACTTGTTAAAAGATGGAATATCTACGGTAATTATAGGAAAACCAAATGTAGGAAAGTCTAGCTTATTAAATGCTCTATTACAAGAAGATAAAGCTATCGTCACTGATATTGCAGGAACAACAAGAGATATTGTAGAGGGTACAATCAGATTAGATCAAATTGTATTAAATATGATAGATACTGCTGGTATAAGAGAAACAGATGATGTTGTAGAAAACATAGGAGTCCATAAATCTAAAGAACTTATACATAAGGCAGATTTAGTATTATTAGTATTAGACGGCTCTTCTTCTCTTACAAAAGAAGATGAAGAACTACTAGAACTCTCTAAAGATACAAATAGAATTATTGTTATTAATAAAAAAGATCAAGGTCACCTTACAGATATACAAGGTATATCAATAAGTGCTAAAGAACATGATATAGAACCATTAATACAAGAAATTAAATCTATGTTTGAAACTGGTAAAATTATATCAGGACAAGAAGATATACTTGCAAATGCAAGACAAATTCAATTATTAGAAAAAGCAAATCAATCATTAAAAAAAGCTATTCAAGCAATGAAAGATTCTATACCAACAGATTTAATCGTTACAGATTTATATGATAGTTGGGAAAGTCTTAAAGAAATACTAGGAGAAAGAGCAAAAGAAGATTTACTAGATGAATTATTTAAAAGATTTTGTATAGGTAAATAGTATGGGTAAATATACATTTTTATCTCAAAGATTTTATAAATTTTTTAAATATACAAGAACGCTAGCTATTATAAGTTCTATATTAG
>DEPZ01000080.1:0-144 GCA_002359025.1 Erysipelotrichaceae bacterium UBA3379
ACTGATGCTTTCTAATGTTACGGGAACTGGTGCAGCTTTGACATTATAAGTGAAATCTGATGTTTTTCCATTATATGTGATTGTAGCTGTCTTTTGTCCAACAGATGCAGTATCAAAGTTTTCTACTTTGACATCTGTAAATGG
>DEPZ01000080.1:262-437 GCA_002359025.1 Erysipelotrichaceae bacterium UBA3379
ACTGTAAACTCTGTCTTATTTAGCTTTGTACTGATGCTTTCTAATGTTACGGGAACAGGTGCAGCTTTGACATTGTATGTGAAATCTACTGTTTTTCCATTATATGTGATTGTAGCTGTCTTATTTCCTACAGATGTTGTATCAAAGCTTGTTACTTTGACATCTGTAAATGGTA
>DEPZ01000080.1:518-1593 GCA_002359025.1 Erysipelotrichaceae bacterium UBA3379
ACTGTAAACTCTGTCTTATTTAGTTTAACGCTGATGCTATCCAACACTTCTTTAACTTCATATGACCACTTAGCAGTTTTCCCCTGATATGTGACTGTAACTTCATGTGTTCCGATTTTTGAAGTCTCTATTGTAGATAATTGATACTCTTGATTAGTCAATTTTTTTGGACCAGATGTATAATTTGCATAGACTTCTAAACCAGTTAAATCAACTTGTTCTCCTTGATTATATATAACTTTTGTTGGAGGAGTGACTTGAATAGATAATAATTGATCACTGATTGTTTTCTTTTTCACTTTAACTTGATTATTTGAAACATATTTAACATACAATTCTCCACTAGAATATATGAGCTTAGGTTCATCAATGATTGATGTATCAACAATATCTATATCAATCCCTTCTTGTTGGAAGTTATCTTGCGAATATTGATATAAACGTAATTTTGAATTCGTATTTTTTGGTTTTAATAACATATAGACGTTGCCTTGTTCAAAATAAAGCTTTGGATACCAACCACTTATACTTTGTGATTGTCCTACACTCCAAGTCATTCCATCATATGTTGCCATTTGCATACTTGTAGAAGTTGATAATGACACATAAAGACGTGATCCATCACTAGCCATATCATATGTTTCACATAACAAATCATCTTTCACTGTAGTTAAATGTTGACCATCATATTTTGCAATAATGACTTTTTTAGAAGTCCCACTTGATGCAGTTGTAGAAACATAGATATCGCCATTCAATACAGCGATATTCGCTGTTCCTGTCGTTTGTGATGCATATATACCTAAATCATTAATCCCTTGATCTGTTACACTGACAAGATGTGCTTGAGAATTTTCATCAGTATATGCAACATACATCTTACTATTTACAAAATCTATATCATATCCATATGATTGAACTCGATCAATTGTCACATAATCTTTCCATGCACCATTATCTAGCACTTTGATAGTCAGTTGGGAACCAGTTGAACTGTTACTGATATATGAAATATAAATATTTCCATTATCTTCATACAACTTAATTTGTACTACATTTGAACCGACTTGTAATG
>DEPZ01000080.1:1692-2058 GCA_002359025.1 Erysipelotrichaceae bacterium UBA3379
CTAATGAAGCAACATATTCTTTATCATTCAAAGATACCATCCCAGCACTTGTAGCATTTTGACTAGGATATGCAGTATTTTCCCAAACCTCTGTATTTGAAGCAGTAGGTATTGTGACATCAAATGTCATACTATCTCCCGCACTGCTTGATACATTAGAAATAACAATTCCTGAGTTACTTCCGTCACTGAATGTCAATGCACCATCAGTTAACCCTAAACTTAAGTCACTGCTTCCAATTGACGTTCTACCACTCTCTTTTGATAAGTATGCATCCTGAATCTTACTATCATCACCTTGAGGTCTAAAGACATAAACACCAGTTTGACCCTCATCATTACTTAATCCTTCAACCAAAGTATTGA
>DEPZ01000080.1:2210-3128 GCA_002359025.1 Erysipelotrichaceae bacterium UBA3379
GTCAACACGTAATCCTGATGCAGATGAAGTCATTGTGTCAATATCTATCCATTTACTAAAATGCATACGTAAGTACGCAAGTGGATATGATACTCGTTTACTTGAAGCAGACATGATATCCCATCGTCCTACAGGTGTTGATACACCGGTACTGTCATATAAATCAGGATATCCAAGGCTGTGCATAAGTTCATGAATCAGTAAGCCTGACCCATCTCCCATCGGTTCAGTGAAACGTACTGTATTTAACATATTATAGTTGTAAACTTGTTTACCACTCCATGTATAATATGTTTCTAAATTATTCTTATGAGGATATAATGTTGGATTAGCTGATGTATTTGCAGTTAAACCACCACGTAATATAATGGTTAGATTATCTATACATCCGTCACCATCATAATCCACAACTTCATTTTGAATTTCTGGAACTCCTGCCAAAACCTCTTCAATAACCTTTCCATCTACATTTGATGATGAAGCTTGAGCAGTAGTGACCCCTTTAATTTCATATGCATCAATTGAAGTTCCATTATCTTGTGGAAAGATATTATGCACTTCAAATTGTCCATATGAAACAGCATTTAAGTAGTTCTTTACTGAACGTTGACTTGATCCATCATAATAATTCATAATTGTTGTTCTGTTATTTGTAAAATAGTCTTTACCAGCACTATCATCACTAAAATAAGCAAATAACACAACATTCGCAAAGTTTTCTTTTACTCTTTGTGAACTCTTTGCATTAGCATGCATAAGATTGCCTGTAAATAATGAAACAACCAATAAACATACAAAAAACAACTTTCTTTTCATGACTAACTCCTCTCCTCTTTATTTATAACCATAATATAAATGATTTACATATTTTGTCAATAAAAATGCATATAATATAACCAAAATTGTGGTTATAAAATA
>DEPZ01000080.1:3209-19023 GCA_002359025.1 Erysipelotrichaceae bacterium UBA3379
ATCTGATACCCATTTTTTAAATGATTCTTCACATTATACATCGTCTTATCAGCTTGTAAAAAAACATCATTATAATCATCAGTTGTCTTTGCTATAACAACACCTATACTAGCTGATATCCCAATAGAATACAAATACTTCATACCTTGACAAGCAAATAATCTCTCACATAACTCTACAGCATCACTTTTTACAATATCATGAACATATACACAAAATTCATCTCCACCAAATCTTGCAATAATATCATCTTTTCTAAAGTTCATTCTTAATATATGAGCAAACTGCTGTAAAACAAGATCCCCAAAATCATGTCCCTTACGATCATTAATCATCTTAAAGTTATCTAAATCAATCATAAACAAACCATGGGTTGTTTCATTTCTTGAACTATACAATGTCTTTAGTTTTTCCTTTAACCCTTCTCGATTATAAGTCAAAGTTAATGAATCAATTATATTTTCTGTCTTCAGTCTTCTATTTTGTTTAACTATATCATCAATATTTCTAAATATGCATAAAACATGAGATGGTTTATGAAAAACATCATATTCTATAACATCATAAATCACTTCACACCAATAATAATTATCTGTTACTTTTTTTCTTACTTGTATCAAATGATTTTCACAATCCCCATCTTTATCATGAGAATGTAAACATTGTAAAAGAACATCTTTATATTTCGATTTGATAAGCTTTGCTTCTATCAAAGTATCAGGATACTTCATTTGTTTATATTTCACTTCAAAATTCAAACTATCTTGTGACATATTTGTAATCTCATGCGTCTTTAAATCCACTACCAAAGCCATTGTTCCAGCTCTTTTTAAGATTGTCGTATTCATCTTATTTAATCTTGATATTTCTACATAAGAATCATAAGCACTTGTCATATCTTCTATTATTAACCCGTAAGTCATAACATCTTTATTAACTGGAAATATCTTTACTTCTATATACTTTTTCATTGTATAATCATATTTACAAAAATGAAGAATTTGCTCAGACTGAAATACTCTTTCAAAGTAATATATCCAATGATCATCCATAAGACCTTGTGTTAATGCAATCGGCTTATTCAAATAAGTATCACGCGATATATTTGTTAATCTTTCCATTGCCTTATTTACAAATGTACACTTTAACTGTTTATCATCTCGTAAATATTTCACAGTTGCATATGCGACGTCCATAATATTTAATACATTATTATTAGCCATAAATCTTCTCCTCTATCATATCCATATATACTGTTAAATCTCACTATACTTACGTGAACAAAAGACAATCTCATTATGAGATTGTTATATTGTATATACCTACTCTAACATTTATAAACTTATGTTGCAACGATAATAGTTATACTTTATTTGTATATATTTAATTCTAAAAAACTCCCTATTTATCGACAAAAAATGCATTCTTTAAATACAAACAGAATGCATTTTATATAAATAATATAACCAAATAATAAATAATTGGACCAAGTAACGCTAAAAGATAATTTGCTATTCTCATCTCAATAATCCCAAGCAAATCTAAAGACATACCAACAATTAATAATGAACCAATAGCCCCTATTTCATGAATAACATCAGGTGCTAAGATAGGCTGTAAAAATCCAGCACATAAAAAGATTAAACTTTCATAGATAAAAACAAATACACCACTCAATGCTACAGAAGGACCATAAACCACACCATAAATAAGTGAACTTATGATATCTAATATAATTTTAATAATCATGATATTTGCATCATTTTGTAGACCTATATTTAAAGGTCCTACAATAGCCATAGAACCCACACACTGTATCATAAAAACAGTAATAAAGCCTTCAACAGAAAAATGATTCTTTAACCACTGTATAGACTGAAAGAGAGATCCAAGTTTTTGAAATCTCTCATCCAAATCTAATTTCACACCTATAAAGGCTCCTACAATACAACTTGCAAGCATTAACATTGTATTTTTTGTTTCTATAGCTCCTCGTATACCTACAATAAGTATACATAAATTCACTATTAATAATATATGTCTTAATTGTTTTTGTGATATGAATCTTTTTATATATTGGCTGACCAAGCCAGCCAATATAATCCCTATCATATCAATAACTATATAAATCATTTATTTTAAGAAATTTAAAACTGTTTGAACTTCAGCTTTAACACCATTGATCATTGATTCATCAATGATTCTAAACTTAGGATGATGATTAGCAAATTCGCAACCTTGTTCTACACTTCCTCCACCTAGAAATGCAAAGCATACAGGCGCAATATTTCTATAATAAGCAAAGTCTTCACTTGCACTAGAAATAGTTGTTTCAAAAACTTGAGAATCTCCTAATGCTTCTTTTGCACTATCAAAGACAACTTTAGAGAAGTCTTTATCATTGATAATTGCAGGATATGAGAAGATATAATCTAAATCATATGTTGCTCCATAAGTAGAACATGTATTTTCAATAATATCTTGAATTCTCTTTGCTACTTTTTGTCTTGTTTCTTCATTTACTGTTCTTATTGAACAACTCATATAGGCTTTATCTGGAATGATATTTGGTGCATCACCAGATTTAAATTCACCTACTGATACAACAACCAATTCTCCTGGTGTTGTATAACGTGAAGGGATTGTTTGTAATTGTGAAACAACTTGTGTTCCAACAATAATTGGATCAATACCATTTTGAGGCATAGAACCATGACTACCTTTCCCTTGAATATTTAAGAAGAACCCATCAGCGGCAGTTGTTGCAGGACCTTCTAAAACCATGTGTAATGTTCCAGCTTCTAATCTAGGAATAATATGCAATCCTAAAACTGCATCAACCCCATCTAATAAACCAGTTTCAATAATTTCTTTAGCTCCACCAGGATTCTTTTCCTCTGCATGTTGAAAGATAAATTTCACAGTTCCATGTAATTGATCTTGTAAAGATGAAAGAACTTTTGCTGTCGCAAGTAACATAGCAGTATGAGTATCATGACCACATGTATGAGCTACATCTTTTACAACAGACTTAAATTCGATATCTCCTTCTTCTTGCATTGGTAAAGCATCCATATCTGCTCTTAATAAGATTGTTTTTCCTTCATATTTTCCTTTTAATGTTCCTAGTACACTTGTTGGTGTAGGTCTAACAATCTCTATATTTCCAAAACTCTTTAAATGATCTTCAACATATTGAGCTGTTTGATATTCTTCAAAAGATAATTCTGGATTTTGATGAATATGATGTCTCCATTCAATCATTTCATCTACTGGAATAAGATCAAACCATTCTTTCATAATCATCACACTTCCTTCCTAAATATTTTCTGGTTTTTTAACTAATAAAGCAAATATACCAGAAATTAACATACATACTGCTAATACGATAAATGAGAAGAAATAACTGCTTTCTCCAGCAAATGCACTCACTAATTGTGGAGAGACAATTCCTCCAACAAATGCACCAATATTTAATACAGCGAAAGCTGAACCAATAATTTTTCTTGGAATTAATTGATATGGTAAAGATAATAAACCTGCAAATGCAACCATCATCAAGAAATCACCTACATATAATGCAGCAATTGATAATTGATAAAATGGTGAACTAATAAAAACTACGATACAAATTGCAGTGAATACTGAACTCCAGAAAATGAATTTTTGTTCTTTTCCTTTAAAGTATTTTGTAATCACTGAACCACTGATTGCAGTTGCAATAGTCATAACAACATAGAAACCTACCATAACAGTACTTAATAAAGATGAATCTTGAATGTTAAAGTTAACTGCAAATACATTTGGTAACCAGAACATTAAAGCAACACCAACTAAGTTACTAAATAAAATAGCGACTGCTAATAAAAGAGTATTTTTATTTTTCCAAGCATCAAAGAATCCTACTTTGTTTTCAGGAGTTGCTTGTTGAACAGTTTTTTGTTTATTTTCTTTTAAGAAGAAAATAACAAGAATTAATGCAACTAAATAACCACCAGATAAGAAATAATAAGCGTTATGCCAATTTGAATTAATAATCGCTTGTCCTACTGTACTTGCTAAAATACCACCAATACCAGCTGTTGCAATAACAATTGATTGTACTTTTGCACATTGATCAGCTTGGAAATTTTCACTAATGATTTTTGGTGATCCATTAGTATATCCAGCATGTCCAAAACCAACCATAAATCTTAAGAATAAGATAGCTGCTAAACTACTTACATTTCCAAATAAGAATGAGAAAATAACTAACATAGTTAAAGAAATAACAACGAATTTCTTATAACCAAAGCGATCAACTAACCATCCTCCAGGAATAGTTACTAAAATAAAACTCACATAGAATACAGAAGATAAGTTACCAACTTGTGCTTTTGTAAATCCATAAGTACTGATTAACTTATTTGCTGTAAATCCAATCATACTTTTATCGAGATTCGCAAAGATTCCAATAAGGAATACAATACCGAACACGATCCATTCTTTTTTCGTAAACTTCATATATAAAACCTCCAATGTTATTGAAAGAATACCAACAACATTCTCACTTTTATAACATTTAAGATTCAACTTTCATACCCCAAGTTACCCTAATTATCACAAAAACAAGAATCTCCGGTGTTCTTTTCGTGAGTTATATTACACCTTCAATTAACTTGAGTGTCAACAATTTTAAAAATATTTTTTTCATCGTATTTTTGTTATTATTAGACAAATATTTCTCTTTAACATAAATATATATCATTTATTATATTTTCCATATAAAAAACTATCAATCACCTTGAGAGTTACCTTTCAAAATATAACCAATATTTACCATATAAACAAAAAAAGGCATTTAAGCCTTTTAATCATTTGAAGTATTCATCTTTCGATAAGGTACCCAAACAAGATGAGACAACATATAATCATTATAATCATTCCATCTTGCAAAGATAACACGCGATACACTTTCTCCACATATTTCTAATTGATTCTCTCTTGCAAAATCAACAACCATTTTACTAGTTTCAGCCATATCTGTTGACTCAGTTGCTTCATAATAGAACAAAATAGCTGGACAACTTTCATAGAAAGTGACAATATCACTTTCTCTAACACCTATAAATTCAGCAGTACGCTGATCTAAACAAAAACCAAAATCAAATTCTTCTCCTTGATTCATCATCACCTCTATTGATGCTGAACCAGACATAAAAGGTAAATCAGCATATTTTAACCAACGTGTCAACTCTTCTTGTACACGTTTGTCTTGTATCAATTCACGATTTCTTTGATAACTTAAACGATAGAGCGCAGGTCTTGTTCCTAAAAAACAACCTTGTTTGGCATGTTGTGCTTCTATCATACATGACATAGTTGCATGAACACTATTCAGCTTTAAATTCAAATAAAAAGCTTCATTCATTAAAATCTGTTCTTGTGTCATAAGTGATTCATAAACATCATGCATTGTATATTCATTCATAATATCTTTAATATCTTGAAGATGATATCCATATTTTTGATACTTTTGTAGATTTAAAAGATTATTGATTTGAATAATATCAAAATATCTGTAATGAGAATCTTCTTCTTTATAAGGTCTAATGATACCTTTCTTTTCATAATTTCTTATTGTTTCTGGACTAATACCTAGTATTTTTGCAATTTCACCTATTTTATATGTTTTCATACTAATATACCATCTAAATGATCGAGTTCATGTTGTACAACTTGTGCATCTAAACCTTTAAAAGTCTTGATCTTCTTTTTCCAATTCTCATCAAGATATTCAATTTTAATTTGAGGATATCTTTTTGCTGTATGTGTATGTTTATGACAAATACATGCTTCATCAGCTTCAAATACATGACCTGATGTAGAAAGAATACGTGGATTAAACATCACCATATATTCATCTGTATCTACTTTGCGAATAGCAATAATTCTTTTTAATACACCTATAATATTAGCCGCTACCCCATAACAATTCTCATACTGTTTCATTGTATCTATTAAATCATCTTTTATATATATATCTTCTTTTGTTGCATCTATAGATTTTTGCGATAGTATAAATTGATCTTTAACAACCTCTTTTATCATTATGTCATACTCCTTTTTTTAAGATTATAACATGACGTACACAAAAAAAGAAGCCTAAGCTTCTTATATATACAGACGATTTCAAACCTCTTTTATACCTATGTATTTTCTTGAATTTTTTCTACACTCTTTCCTTCATTTCTTTGTCTTTTAACAAGAGTAGGCATAATCATACCAAGTCCTACCAACATAACAGGCGTAAGTATATTCATAGCTATTTCAAATAATGATCCTTTCAACATTCCCATAGCACATGAAAAAAGAGTTACAATCAAACACCATATCCCAAAAAACTTCGCTAATTTTTGATTGCGAGTAAAACGGTATTCAGCCGGAAACTTATCCATTGATTGACGTAAAGCTATATATGCAATAAACACCCATAAAAAGCGTAGTGGCATAGTAACTGAATTTAATTGTGTAAGTTGCTTGATAATTGTTGTCACATGTCCAATACCAAGTGCCGGTATCATAATTAATGGTGTCACAATAGCCACAACTAGCCATATTCCATTCACATATGCTCCATGTTTATTTCGCTTAAACAATTTTGATGGAATAAAATCTCTTGCATCTTCATTATCCAATAACATACGAATAGGCGCATCAATCGCAATAAGTAATGTCGATAATTGACCCACCACAGTACATAATGCATATAAGATTAAAAAGAGATGACCCACACCATAATATTCTCCTAACTTTTGAAATGCCCAATATGTCCCATTCGCAACATATGCATCAAAATTTGCTTGAACATCTGTCATATTAAACATCATAGACATAGATACTGTACCTAATATTGCAGAAACAATAACCATTATTGCAAGTGCAATCATTCCTTTAGGAAATCCTTTAGAAGGATTTTCTACTTTATTGACATAGGGTGACATTCTATCACTTCCTCCAACTGCAAATACCAATATAGAAAGTGAAGTAAAGTATTCTAAACGAAATTCAGGAATAAAAGAATGCAAACTCCAATCTATATTTTGATATCCTCCTTGAGGATTGATCACTGGTGCAGCTAGCATCAATACAATAAATAAAAGAGATATAATAAATAATGAAGAACCTGCTAATGTTGCAACTGATTTTAAAGGATTTAATCCTTTAGAAACAATATATGCAAAAACCAAAAATATAACAAGTGTCATCAATTGCACAACCCATGTATCTAATGAATCATAAAATGATGAATCTTGAAATAAAACCCAACTCAATGCTTTTAAACCTGCTGACGATTTAGAAGCAATATAAGGCATATGAACAACCCATGTTGTCCATCCTGCATAATATGCCAACTTAGGACCCAATGTTTCATGAATCCAAGAACTGACTCCCCCACCAGCATTTTTAAATGCTGATCCTAATTCTCCTACCATTAATGTATATGGTACAAAATACAAGGCAAACATCATGATCCAACTAAAAATAACTTGAATCCCGTTAAAGTATACAAACCCATTGACAATATTCCCAAAACTCCACATTGAAGAAAATGCCATGAAAGCCAAATTATACCAAACGATTTTCTTTGATTGTTTTATAATTACCTCCATTTGCTTTTTAAAAGCAACGGGCACATTATAATCAAAATCAAAATAAAAAGCCACTCATATAATAAAAGAGTTACTCTTAGACAACTCCTAAACTTCATCTACAAATAAAAACATATCATATCCATTCCTATACAAGAATCATATATAAAAAAGACAAAATAGTGCATCTATCCAAAATAGAGACTACTTTGTCAACAAACCAAGCTACCTTAGCTTCTTATATATCTAAACTATCTAAAACCTCTTTTAATGCTTTCGCACTTTCTTGTAACTTTTCATTTTCTTCATTATTTAAATAAATATCAACAACCATTTCCACACCATCTTTACCTATAACAGTTGGAATGCTTAAACAAATATCTTCTAAACCAAATTCACCCTTCATCAAACTAGACACAGGCAATACAGCATGTTCATTTTTAACGATAGCAGTTGCTATTCTCTTTACCGCAACAGCAACTCCATAATAAGTTGCCCCTTTTCTATCAATAATCTCATAAGCACTATCACGCACTTCTTGAGCCAATCTTTCCATCGCTTCTTGATGTTTAAAATGTCCTCTTAATTCACAGAAATGATTGATATGAATACCTGCAACTTGTGCTCCTGACCATACTGCCAATTCACTATCCCCATGTTCACCAATAATATAAGCATGAACATCACGTGGATCAACTTGTAAATGTTTACCTAAGACATACTTTAATCTTGCTGTATCCAAAACAGTTCCTGAACCAATAACACGATTCGCTGGGAAACCAGATAATTTTAATGTGACATATGTTAAAATATCCACTGGGTTAGCCACAATTAATAAAATCCCTTCACAATTTCTATTTTTAATTTCAGGAATAATACTCTTAAAGATTTCAACATTTTTCTTTACTAAATCCAAACGTGTTTCGTTTGGTTTTTGATTTGCTCCTGCAGTGATGACAATTAATCCAGCATCGACAATATCATCATAACCTCCAGCATAGATATTCATTGGAGTTTGATAAGCACTCCCATGACTTAAATCCATAGCTTCTCCTTCAGCTTTTTGATGATTTGCATCAATTAATACCATTTCAGAAAATAAACCACTATTAATTAAACTAAAAGCAGAAGTTGCTCCTACAAAACCACAACCTATGACCGCTACTTTTTGCATATTTACCATATATGTATACACTCCTTTATATTATTTTCAACTACAATATAATCCATTATCCATATTTTTTCAAATAATATGTTTCAAAATTGTCTATAATAAATAGGATAGAAATATTATATTTGGTTCTACAAATATATTCGTCTAAATCATTGACTTTTATACATAAAATGCCTAAAATTTGTATGAAAGTATTAATTATCGGGGGTTTTATATATGTCTAAAAAACATTCTATCATGAAGTACAAACAAACCAAAATATTAATAGGTTGTTCTCTTGCGCTTGTGATAATATACATTATAGGTTGTGTTTATTTCCATAATCGTTTTATGTTTAATACTTATGTCAACAATATTGATGTTTCAGCTATGAATTATCAAGATTCAAATACGACATTAAAACAACAATTTACAAATCAAACTTTAGAAATACAATTCATTGATAATCAAAAAGAAACATTAACAGATAGTGATTGTGGTATTACTTATAATGAACAAAGTGATTTAAAAAAGATAATCAACCAACAAAATTCATTTCTTTGGTTTATTCATTTATTTAGTGATACACATTTAACAGTTGATAACTTACTTACTGTTGATGAAAATCAATTAACTACAGCAACAAGTTCTTTAAAACATATGCAAAAAGATATGATGGTTGCTCCTAAAGATGCTAAGGTTGAATATAAAGATAAAGACTTTTCAATTGTTGAAGAACAATTTGGTTCTCAAATCAATCAAGAAGTCTTTAATGATCTTGTCTTTGATTCATTCAAACAAAAAGATCTTCAATTAAATGTTAAAGAAGAGAAAGGATATAATGAACCAAAATTAACAGCAGATGATGACAACATCAAACAATTATTAGAACTTGCTAAAGAACATTGTAATGCATCTATTATATATCAAACAGTAGATGGAAAAGTCAATCTAGATGGAAACGATATTATCCAATGGTTATCTATAGATGAAAAAGGACAATATTATTATAGTGAAGAAGAATTTGAGAAGAAGGCAACTGAATTTGTAAAAGATTTAGCTAAAAAAATTAATATCAAATCTAAAGCTATTACTTTTAAAGGAACAAATGGTACAAAAACTGTATCAGGTGGTAATTATGGGTATACATTAAAACAAGAAAAAGAAGTTGAAGGTCTTTTAGAGGATATTAAGAATCATAAATATGGAACACGTCAACCAGTTGTCAATGGTGTACAAGCATCTTATTCTAATGGTGGTCTAGGTGATACTTTTGTAGAAATAGATATGACAAAACAACATTTCTGGTTCCATAAAAATGCAGAAATTGTTGTTGAATCAGATGTTGTTACTGGATTACCAACACCAGATCGCATTACACCAGAAGGTGTCTATTATGTTTATTTTATGCAAAGAGATAGAGTCTTAAGAGGACAAATACAAGCTGATGGTAAACCAGAATACGAAACACCTGTTGCTTATTGGATGGCATTTAATAAAGGTATTGGTCTACATGATGCGACATGGCAACCTAAATTTGGTGGTGAAGTTTATAAAACAAGAGGATCTCATGGTTGTATCAACCTTCCTAAAAACATTGCAGCTAAACTCTATGATGAACTTAAAGTAAACGTTCCTGTTGTTTGTTATTATTGATAGGCTTATGCCTATCTTTTTTTATATCAGATAATAAAATAACTGTGCCTTATGACACAGTTATCTATATATTCAATTCTTTATCAAATATTCTTTTTCCTGTTAAACACCCAATAACCAGAATCAAAAATGAAATATCAAATGGACTCTTGATTGTTATAAAAGTGATAAACAAAGCTACAACAATTGTAACAATAACCATAATTAAAGGTTTCTTACTTAAAGAATAGACTTTTAATATTTGATATTGTCTAAGTGTATTATGTATTGCGATATAAAAAGCGACGATTGCTACGAACATATCAATAGAAAAATGAATAAAATAATTATCTAATAATAATCCCTTCACAAACAAAATCACAATATAACAACACATAATCTGCCATAAAGACGCTATTGCATAGCGTTCTTTATCTCTTTTTTTGTCTTCTAATTTGATTTTTGCCATTATTTTGTAACCTTTAATTCATGCGCACTTGTTTCTTCAATATGACTATTAAAGAATTCTTCCATCACTTGAATCATATAATAAGTATCTTTGATTCCTGCTGTTTCATATGAAGAGTGCATAGCAAGTTGTGCTAAACCAATATCCACACTATTCATAGATACTTGATTCATTGCAATATTTCCTAAAGTACTTCCACCTACTGCATCTGATCTATTAGAGAAGAATTGTACAGGAACATTGGCTTTTTCACACAAACCTTTAAATACAGCTATACTTACAGCATCACTTGTATATTTTTGACCAGCATGAGATTTCACGACAATCCCTTCATTCATATAGACACAATTGTTAACATCAGTTTTTTCAGGATGATTTGGATGTACAGCATGTGCATTATCTCCACTTAACATAAAACTAGAAGCCAAAGCACGATAGAAATCTTCATCATCTTTTGACAATGCTTTGTTCACTCTATATAAAACATCATATAAGAATGTTGATCCAGCACCTTGTTTTGTTCCTGAACCGACTTCTTCATTATCAAAGCAAGCAAATACATTGATCGATTTTGCATTATATCCTTTTAAGAAACCTTGTAAAGATGTAAATGCACATTGTAAATCATCTAATTGAGGTGAAGATATAAATTCTTCTTGAACACCCCAAATAGAAGGTGACATTCTATTGTATAGATATAAGTCTGTACCATAAATATCTTTCACATCAACATTTAATTCCTCAGCAATCAATCGTTGTAATGCATCTTCTTTTGTACCCTTTCCACCAAATAATGGTAACATATCTACTTGATTGTTGTAGGCAAAACCATTATTTACTGTTCTATTCATATGAATAGCCACATTAGGAATTAAGACAAGATCTTTATCAATACATAATAATTCAGTCTTATAGCTATCTCCTTTTTTAACCAATACTCTTCCAGCAATTGATAAAGGACGATCCATCCAAGTTGAACATAGCATTCCACCGTATCCTTCAGTATTAAGCTGTGTATAATGACCGCGCACTTCAATTTGTGCATTTTCTTTTATTTTAAATGTAGGTGAATCACTATGTGACGCAGCAACATTAAAACTATAATTATCTAAATTTTCACCTAAATGTAATGCGATAATGCTAGAATTATTTCTTGACACATAATATTTCCCACCAGGAACAATATTCCATTTTTGTCCTTCTAATAATTCTTGATATCCATTATCATTTAATTCTTTTTTCATATTGTCTACTGCGTGAAAAGCAGTTGGACTTTTCTTAATAAATGTAACTAATTTTTCTGATATTTCTCTATACATTTCTCATTCCTCCAAATATGCCTACATTATAACATATCCTTTTGGAAAACCAAAAGGATATGTAGAGATTATAATGATTTTTTTGCTTGTTCTTTTTTTGCAAGTACTGGCATAATCATACCTAATGCCACAAGCACTATTGGTGTAATGATATTTAAAATCATTGTAAATGTATCTGTAGAATACATACCAAGTATACAGAAAATGAATGTCACAGCAAAACACCACCAACCAAAGAATTTAGCCATAAATTGATTCTTTGTAAATCTGTATTCTGCTGGGAATTTATCCATAGCATTACGTAATGCTATATAAGCAGCAAATACCCATAAATAACGTAATGGCATACATACAGAATTCAATTTATTCAATTGTCCTAAAACAGCAGCTGCTCCAGGCACAAGAGATTGAACAAGTATAATACTTCCTGATAAAATAACAACCATCCATATTCCATTGATATAAGCGCCAGATTTGTTTTTCTTTAATAAAACAGATGGAATATACTTTTTAGCATCTTCATTATCTAATAACATGCGAAGTGGTGCATCAATACTTAAAACAAGTGTAGAGAATTGCCCAATCATATTACATATTGCATAGATAATTAATAATGTATCACCCAAATGATAGTACTCACCTAAATCTTGGAATGCCCAATAGGCTCCATTTGCAACATAAGAATCAAAGCTTGCTTGACTTGCATTAATGACTGCAGGATCAAACATCATTCCCATTGCAATAGTTCCTAAAATAGCACAAACCATCACCATGATTGCTAAAGCAATCATACCTTTAGGGAATCCTTTTGAAGGATTTTCTACTTTATTAACATATGGTGAAATCTTTTCACAACCACCAACTGCAAAAACCAAAATCGATAACGATGTAAAATAGTTTACATTAAACTGTGGAATAATTTTATCCCAACTAAAATCTAATGACACAAATCCACCATTAGGATTAATGGCTGGTGCTGCAAACATCATCACAATATATAAAAGTGACATAACAAACATACTTGTCCCTGCTAAAGTTGCAAGTTTCTTTAATGGGTTCAACCCCTTACTTGCGACAAAACAGAAAAATAAAAATACGACCAATGTCGCAAGTTGTACATAGATTGTAGGAAAAGTATCATAAGTTTCAGCATTTCTAAAAACAGCCCAACTTAATGCTTTTAATCCTCCACTTCCTTTACTTGCAATATACGTAATGTGACAAGCCCAATAAGTCCATCCAGCATAATATGCAAGCTTAGAACCCATTGTTTCATGAATCCATGAACTCACACCACCACCAGAATTTTTAAATGCTGAACCAAGCTCACCAACCATTAAGGCATAAGGTACAAAGTACAAAGCGAACATTAAAATCCAGCTAAAGATGACTTGAATCCCATTAAAGTATACAAATCCATTTACAACATTTCCAAATCCCCAAACAGTTGAAAAAGCCATAAATGCAAGATGATACCAAACTATCTTCTTAGAATCTTTCATTTTCTTCCTCCTATTCAACTTTCATACACTTTTACGCCCCCTCTTCCCAATAAAAAGTGCAACGCGAAAATTATAACAAATATTTTATAAAAAAACTACCTATTACTTTCGTTTTTTTCGATTCGCTAAGTATAAAAACTTCGTGCATTTTCTTACTCAAAAACAAGCCGACAATACTACAATTGACATACACCTATGCATTTTTTCAATATCCATTTTATTTTTCTTACCATCAAAATAGTCTTTCCTCTTTCAATAAAATTTATTCATATTTTTCTCTTTACATTATTGATAAAAGAAAGACTTATAGCCAAATGAATCATAAAAAAGCATCAGAAATCTAACTTTTCTAATGCTTCTTCTTCACTTTCAAAATACAATTCTCTGATTCCATATTCATCTTCTTTTGAAACCAGATCATAAAACTCTAAATCATCTAATATATAGTAAGCTTTAGATAAAGACATATCTAAATGTTCATGTAGTAATTCATCAGAAGCATAACCTTCTTGAAATATCAAATGAATAATAGATGCATAAGGATGTGACTCTTTTGGAAATCTATGAAACAAACTCTTCGCATTTGCTTTGGCTTTCATTCTCTTTAAGATTTCACCATCCCATAACTTCACTCCATTTGTCACTGCAAGTTTTTGAGCTTGTGATGTAAATGTATGATTTGTAACAACAACAGGTATATCACATTCATAATATTGACACCCACTATAAGCTTGTTGTACTGCACTGACACCTACGGGTTTACTATAATATTTACATTGAATGGCATAACGATAATGTTTATCACTTGCTAAAATGTCAACACCATAATCCCCTGTTCTCCTTGTCAGTTTGACCTGTTTATAGCCATTTCTCTTCAATATTTCACAAACATATTCTTCAAATTCATCACCAGTCATATTCTTTTTAAGATGGGGTATAAAACCAAAAAGATATCCTATGATATGTCTTAATAACCACCATAATAATCGAAACGGACTCATTATGATTTTTATAATAACTCTCATATTTTCACTTCCTTGTATCAGTTGAAACATTTTATCATAAATCATGTAAGTTGTCATTGAATTTAGAATTCAAGAGACCTTATCATTCTATAGCCAAAATAGAAAACTCATGTTAAAATGGTAAAGCAAAGGAAGTGAAAACATGTTATTAACAGCATCTCATCTTACAAAATACAACAATCTTAAATGTATTGTAGACGATGTTTCTTTTTCAATACAAGAAACTGATAAAATTGCATTAATAGGTGTCAATGGTACAGGAAAATCAACATTATTAAAAATCATTGCAGGAATAGAAGACTATCAAGGAGATATCATAAAAAAGAAAGATATACGCATTAGCTATCTTCCTCAAAATCCTGATTTCAATCCAAATGATACTGTTTTACAACAAGTCTATGACTATGTTGGAAATCAAATTCCTGAATTTGAAATAAAAACAATTTTAAATAAATTAGGCATTACTGATCATCACCAAACGATCAAAGAACTCTCTGGTGGTCAACAAAAACGTGTATCTCTAGCAATCACTTTATTAAAACCTTGTGATCTTCTATTACTTGATGAACCAACCAATCATTTAGATAATGAAATGATAGAGTATCTAGAAAAATACTTAATTAAATTTAATAAAGCTATTTTCATGGTAACCCATGATCGATACTTTCTTGAAAGAATCACAAATAAAATCTTTGAATTAGACAGAAGTCAAATCTATGAGTATGAAGCCAACTATTCTCGCTTTCTTGAATTAAAAGCTCAAAGAGAAGAAGTTGCTCTTGCCAACGAAAGAAAAAGAAAACTCTTTTTAAAAAAAGAGTTAGAATGGGTACGTGCTGGTGTACAAGCACGTACTACAAAGAGTAAAGATCGTTTACAAAGATTTGAACAGTTAAGTCAAATCAAAGATATAGAAACAAATCAAAACATAGAAATGATTTCTGTATCTTCTCGATTAGGAAGAAAAACAATTGAACTTAATCAAATATCAATGAGCTATCAATCACTATTATTTCAACCTTTTTCTTATCATTTTAAAAAGAATGATAGAATCGGTATATTAGGTAAGAATGGTTGTGG
>DEPZ01000076.1:0-9315 GCA_002359025.1 Erysipelotrichaceae bacterium UBA3379
AAAGAAGGTATAGAGCAGGGAAAAGAGAGAACACTGCTTGATAATATTATCAATTTGTCTAAGAACATGAACATTGCATACATACAAGCGATGGAAGCTTTAAATTTATCTAAAGAAGAACAGGAACACTATTTAAAGTTATTAGATGCTTGAAGACTAAAATAAGGAAGTTATTATGCACTTTCTTATTTTGTTGTTATGATCAATGAGTAGAAAGGCCATAGATTATTCTTTATGTGTTATATAATAGTTTATGATTATTAGGGTTTTATTATTATTGACTTGTAATAGTGAAAATATAAAAAATGAGTGGGCGAGAAAAATGATATTTGTGTAAAAATAATGAAATATATTTTCATGTCATGTCTTGAAAAGATAGTATAATTATATGAATTGTTTTATTTCCATTAGTGCATTAATGAAATGGGTGGTGTATAATAATATTATAAATAGAGAACAAAGAGAGGGTATAAATAATGAGAATGGTAGATTTAATTCAAAAGAAAAAAGATGGCTATGAATTAAGTGATGAAGAAATACATTATATTATAGAGGGTTATACAAAAGGGTCAATACCAGATTATCAAATGAGTGCTTGGATGATGGCTGTATGTTTTCAAGGATTAACACATCAAGAAACAGTAACATTGACTAAAGAAATGATGCATAGTGGTGATGTGATTGATTTGAGTGCTATTAAAGGCATTAAAGTTGATAAACATAGTACGGGAGGAGTAGGAGATAAAACATCTCTTGTTTTAGGGCCTATTGTTGCTGCATGTGGTGTACCAGTTGCGAAAATGAGTGGAAGAGGATTAGGTCATACTGGAGGGACTTTAGATAAGTTAGAATCTATTCCAGGATTTCATATTTTTTTAAGTGATGAGGATTTTGTACGTCAAGTGAATGATTGTCATTTGGCCATCATTGGTCAGACAGCTAAACTTGTTCCAGCTGATAAGAAAATGTATGCATTGCGTGATGTTACCGCAACGGTATCATGCATTCCTTTAATTGCTTCATCTATTATGTCTAAAAAATTAGCGGCAGGTAGTGATGCTATATTGTTAGATGTTAAATATGGTGATGGAGCATTTATGAAAACAAAAGAAGATGCAAGAAAGCTTGCTAAAACAATGATTGAAATCGGGAAATCATTAGGAAAAGATACACGTGCAACGATATCTAATATGTCTCAGCCATTAGGAAATGCTATTGGAAATAGCTTAGAAGTTAAAGAAGCTATCAATACATTACGAGGAAATGGACCTGAAGATTTATTAGAATTATGTCTAGAAGCCGGAAGTCATATGTTGATTCAAGCAAAGAAAACAGATTCATTATTAGAAGCAAGAAAGATGCTAGAAGAAGCTATAAGACAAAGAACTGCTTTAAAAGTTCTTGCAAAAATGGTAAAAGCACAAAAAGGTGATGATGCTTATATTAATCACCCAGAATTATTTGAAAAAGCTAAAGAAGTGATTCCAGTTTATAGTACCCAATCAGGATATGTAAAAGATTTGCATGCTTTGAATCTAGGTCTTGTCAGTATGAAACTTGGTGGAGGTCGTCAAAAAACTGATGACAATATTGACCATAGAGTTGGACTTGTCTTACAAAAGAAAATTGGTGACTATGTACGTAAAGATGATGTTTTGGTCTATGTTCATACAAATACTGGTTTAAGTGAAGAATTAAAACAAGAAATATTAGATGCTTATACTTTTCAAGATGAGTATGTAGAAAAACCTACATTAATAGAAGAAGTCATTATATAAAAATATTTTCATAATCTGTCAATTTTCTTTTCATCAAGACTATATTTTTATATAATAGAGTACGGGTGAAGTAAAATGGGAAAATATTTATTTTTTGATATTGATGGGACTTTGACTGGAAAGTCTAAACAAGTGACAGAAAAAACAAAATGGGCAATTCAAGAAGCCAGAAGAAATGGGCATAAAGCTTTTTTATGTACTGGTAGAGCGCCAACAAGTATTGTTGGTGATATTAAAGAGATGGAATTTGATGGAATGATTTGTAGTGCTGGAGGATTTGTTGTTGTTGATGGTAAGTTTATTTTTGAAAACTTTATTAATCAATATGTTTTATCAGAAGTTATGACTCTTTTTATCAATAACAAAATATTATTTACTTTAGAAACAAAAGAAGTGATATATCAAACTCCAGGTGTAGATGAATTCTTTACACAAAAACATCAAGAAGATTGTAAAGACAATCATGAGTTAATGCGTATCTTTAAACTCAAGAAACAAGGAGAAAAAAGAAAGCCGATTAAAGACTTTAATATATTAAATACGGGTGCGACAAAAGTATGCTTTATTGCACCAAATAAAGATGATTTCTATAGATGTATACCGTTTTTAGAAGAATTCTTTAATATTGTTATATTCTCTAAAGATGAAGATGATTTTATTAATGGAGAAATTATTTTAAAGAACTGTACAAAGGCTGATGGAATATTAAAGGTTATTAACCATTTTCATGGAAAAATGCAAGATACTATTGGATTTGGAGATAGTATGAATGATTATCAAATGATACAAGAAGTCAGTACAGGGGTTGTGTATGAAGATGCACCTGCCTTGTTAAAAGAACATGCGCAATATTTCTTTACTGATCCAGATCAAGATGGAATATATAAAGTCATGGTAGAATTAGGACTTGTGGAAGAGATGAAATAACTCTTCCTTTTTAGTTATTAGAGAAATAGATATATAGAATTATCTGTTTTCACTTATAAAGTTGATTTCTTTTTGGTTTTATTTATGATAAAATGAAATCAAAGAGGGTGAAGAACATGGATATCGTGATTTCGAGAATTTTAAAGTATTTGAATGGTTGTTTAGATAATGACCATATGTATCAAATTGGTATGTTTATTGTACGTCATTATGTAGAAATGGAAGAATATACATTAGAACGATTACAAGAAGAAGGACATTTTACCAAAGAAGAAATATTAGATTTTTGTAAGCATTTAGGATTTGATAATTTTGAAGATTTTAAACAAGAGTTAATTGCTGATTATATCTTACGTGTCTCACAGATTCGTGCAAGAATGTTAGGTATGAATATGGATGATTTAATTAATCAATTAGATAATTCATATGATAAAAAAGAATTAACTCAACAGTTAGAAGAGTTTTGTGAATTGATTTTCCATAAGAATAGAGTCATTCTTGTAGGTGCATTATATCCAATGAGTATTGCTGTTGAATTTCAAACAGACTTTATTACATTTGGTAAAGAAGTTATACAATATCATCATTTTGATAAAGATTTTCAATTCAAGGAAGATGATATTGTTATATTTATGAGTGCAACTGGAAGAACATTAAAAGCTTATTTAAAAGAAAATCAACATCAAAATATTTGTGATGCTACAATTATATTGTTCACACAAAATGTAAAGTACAAAAATAATAATCATTTAGAAGCTGACTATATCTTACAAGTTCCTGGTAGATTTGATGGCATTCAATTCAATTATCAAATTATGCTATTACTAGATATACTCAGAATCTATTATTATCAAAAATATTATATAGAGACATAGGAGAGAAATATGGAATATGAAATTATCGGAACACCTATGCCAGTGGTTGTCTGTCACTTAAAACAAGGTGAAGAGATGTTAAGTGATAGTGGAGCTATGGCATGGATGGATCCATGTATGGAAATGTCTACAACAAGTCATGGTGGACTAGGTAAAGCAGTTGGAAGAATGTTTTCTGGAGAAACAATGTTTTTAAATAAATATCGAGCAAATGCTGATGGAAAGATTGCTTTTGCTTCATCTTTTCCTGGTGAAATTAGAAAATATGATATTGCGCCTGGAAAAGAAATTATTGTACAAAAATCATCTTTTTTAGCAAGTGAACTCACAGTCGAAAGAACAACCTATTTAAATAAAAAAGCAATGACAGGAATTTTTGGTGGTGAAGGTTTTATCATGAGTAAACTTTCAGGACAAGGTGTTGTATTTGTAGAAATAGATGGTTCTACTGTAGAATATGATTTGGCCCCTGGCCAACAAATTGTTGTTGATACGGGTTATGTTGCGGTGATGGATGCAACTTGTACAATGAAAACACAATCTGTACCAGGTATGAAAAATAAGGTTTTTGGAGGAGAAGGATTCTTTAATACTGTTATTACAGGACCAGGGCATGTTGTTTTACAAACAATGCCAATTTCTGCAATTGCTGCAAGTATAAGTCGTTTTATTCCAACCGGAAAATAAAATCAGTGATGTCAATCTGTTTAATCATATGATGATTTTGATGGAAATCAGATATCTGATGTATGAAATTCCCCTTTTTAGATTATACAAGATTGATATAAAAGATAGTGTCAATATTGAAGATAATTAAAAATTTCATTGACAAATAGAGTAAAAATCTGTATTATAAGTACGGAAATAAAAGTTTATAGAGGAAGCAATGCATCAGAGTATGACTTGGAGCTGGCAAGCAATGAAGGGTCAGAAAGGTAATCATTGCCGAAAGAGGTCGCTTGGCGAAGAGGTCTCTTGGGGTTATGGGAAATACCTATAACACTCCTTCACAAATGTGAAGAGGAGCTATTGATATGATTATTCAAGTCGTGTTAATAGCACGACTTTTGTTTTTATAAAATATAATGATGAGAGGGTAAAGAAAATGAAAAAAATAGGGAAAATTTTATTAGCTATGTTTTTAGCAGCAACATTAGTAGGTTGTGGAACAGGTTCTAGTGAAGATACTTTTGTTGTAGGAATGGAATGCGGTTATGCACCATTTAATTATCAAATATCTAATGCAACTGATACATCAGTATCACTTGGTGGTGCAGGGAATGTAGATGGTTATGATGTGCAAATTGCAAAATTAATTGCTGAAAAATTAGGAAAGAAATTAGAAATCAAAAAGATTTCTTGGGATGGTTTAATGGTTGCTTTAGAAGCTGGAGAAATTGATGCGATTATTGCTGGTATGACAGCTAATGAAACAAGAGAAGAAGGTGCTGATTTTACTTCACCATATTATGATAGTGAAGGCATGATCATGATTGTAAGAAAAGATAGTGAAGAAGCAAAATATACAGATATTCAACAATTCACTGGTAAAAATATTGTTGGTCAAAAAGGTACAAACTATGATGATGTTATTGATCAAATCAAAGGTGTCAATCACGTCACTCCTAAAGCAACATATCCAGAAATGGTTGTTGCATTACAACAAGGAGATGTAGATGGTATTACTGCAGAAATGGCAGTTGCAAAAGGTGTTGTAGATGCAAATAAAGATTTAGCTATTGTTCAATTTGATGAAGGAAAAGGATTTGAAGCAGATACAACAGTGTCTATTGGGTTAAAAGAAGGAACAAGAGGAACTGAATTCTTTAATCAAGTAGAAGATGCATTAAGCAGTATTGGTAAAGAACAAAGACAAGAATTAATGAGTCAAGCTGTTAATAATCAGCCTACTGAGGAGTAAAATATGAGTATAGATTTTTCAAGAGCATGGAGTATATTTACAAGTAATTTTTCATTATTTCAATATGGTGTAGAGATGACATTATTATTTGCGATTGTTGGTACAGTTGCAGGATTTGTCATTGGATTAATTGTTGGAGGAATAAGAGCAATTGAAATAAGTAAATACGATTCAATGCCTATAAAGATTTTAAAAAGAGTTGGAAGATTTCTTACAGGATTCTATATTTGGGTGTTCCGTGGAACACCAATGATGGTTCAGGCAATGTTTTTATTCTATTTGTTAAAACCGGTTTTAGGATGGACAAGTATTACTGCAGGATTGGTAATTATTTCAATCAATACAGGTGCATATATGGCAGAAATTATTCGTGCAGGTATTCAATCTGTAGATGCAGGGCAAACTGAAGCTGCAAAGAGTTTAGGAATGAAAGCATCTCAAACGCTTGTTTCTATCATTTTCCCTCAAGCAATTAAAAATACTTTTCCATCTATTGGAAATCAATTGATTGTTAATATTAAAGACAGTTCTATGTTGAATGTAATTGGTGTGACAGAACTTTATTTTCAATCAACATCTATTGCAGGAACAAATTTAAAGTTTATTGAAACATTTTTAGTGTCTGCACTTGTTTATTTATTCTTAACAACATTGGGTACATTTGTTTTGAATTATATTGAAAAGAAAATGGATACAAAAAATCAATATAAGGATTTTTGTAGTTAGGAGTGTCATATGGAAACAATTATTCAAATTCAACATTTAAAGAAACAATTTAAGAACTTAGAAGTTCTTCATGATATTGATTTTGATATACATAGAGGTGAAGTTGTTACAATTATTGGATCAAGTGGTAGTGGAAAATCCACAATGCTTCGTTGTATTAATTTATTAGAAAGATTAGATGGTGGAAAGATCTTATATCATGGGCAAGATATATTAGATGGAAAACTTGATGTGAATCAATATCGTTCTAAAGTAGGAATGGTTTTCCAAAGCTTTAATCTTTTTAACAATCTTACTGTATTAGAAAATTGTATGATAGGACAAATGAAAGTCTTAAAAAGAAGTAAACAAGAAGCAAAAGAAGTTGCATTAAAATACTTGGAAAAAGTAGGAATGTCGAAGTTTGCAAATTCAGGAAGTACACAATTATCTGGGGGACAAAAACAAAGAGTTGCTATTGCAAGAGCATTATGTATGAATCCAGAAGTATTGCTTTTTGATGAACCAACAAGTGCATTGGATCCTGAAATGGTTGGAGGTATTTTAGAAGTTATGAAAGAACTTGCCAATGAGGGATTAACAATGATTGTGGTTACACATGAAATGCAATTTGCTAGAGATGTATCTTCAAGAGTTGTATTTATGGATAAAGGTGTTATTTTAGAACAAGGGACACCTAAAGAAATCTTCGAAAATCCAAAAGAAGAAAGAACAAAAGAATTCTTAAATCGCTATTTAAAAGAAAATCAAGCATAGAGGTGAGCCTTTATGCTTTTTTTAACATAAAAAAGCAATGTTCTTTATATTGATCATCATGTATAATAATAATGAGGTGGATTTATGGAAAAACAATGGACAACATATTGGAGTCGTAGCCAGAGGGGATTAGGGATGAGTGAAAAGAAATGTCAAAAACATCAACGTTTCGTTTTAAAGACAATACCTTCATCATCTCAAATCAAACTTAAATTTGCTGCGTATTATGATATAGATGATATTCTTATAAAAAATGTATATATCATTGATGGAAAAATCAAAAGAAAAGCCACATTTTTATATCAAGAGACATATCTCTTAAATCCAGGTAGAGATATCTATACTGATGAAATAGACATCACTTCACAAAATATAATTATAGAATATGATATCGAAACAAGAAGTCCATATACATGCCAATCGGGTATGAGTATGTATGATTATGATTGTTTTATAGAAGGTGGATATCCTATTATCTATGCATTATGTGGTATTGATTTATATACTCATGAATTAAATGGATGTATATGTGTATTTGGTGATTCTATTGTAGAACAAGGACATTATACAAGGATTTTAAAAGAAAAGTATGCTTCGCTAGGTTATAGTGTAATAAACTTAGGCGTGAGTGGTAATAGGTTATTAAGACAAATCGAATATCTTAATGGCAATACCAATATACCTATGCATATGCAATGGTTTGGTATTGCTGCAATAGAGAGATATGCTAGAGAAGTTCTCTCATGTCAAAATATAAAAAGAATTATCATAGCTATAGGTATCAATGATTTATATCAACCAGGATCCTATTGTGCAGCTGTTCATGAGTTACCCACTCTTCAAGAGATGTATAAAGGATATCAGAGTTTATATCATATGACATCTTGTATACCTATTACATTTTTATCTCTAACACCTTTTCATGCAAGAAATGAATTGAGGGTTGAAGTGAATCAATGGTTATTGCAGCATTTTCAACATACAATTGATTTTGATGATATCTTTATGAATCATGGTCAACTTGTATCAGATGTATATCAACCGGATTATCTTCATCCTAATGAATTAGGTGGACATATGATGGCTCAAAAGATATTAAAGAATACATAATAGTCAATAGTGTATGGAAACGGAGGAAATTATGAGAAAAAAAGTTATATTTATTGGTGTTGTTGTCGTTGTAATAGTGGCTTTGTTATTTGTTATACCCAATCCATTTTGTTATCGTGAAAAAGGTAATGTCAATGGTATAGAGAAAAATTATTATACAATATTCACTTCATTGAAATTACAAAACGATCTCAATGAATTTGATGTCAAGAAAGAAAATCCACATGATATATATGGAGAAAATACACCAATCTTTGGTGAATCTCATTTTTTGGTTGTAAATGGAAAGGAATATTCATTTAGAAGATTTAAAGATGATGTTATTGTTATAATATCAGATAAAGAAAACGGGGAATCTAATCAATATTATTCAATATTGAGCGAAAAAGAATATATAGATTTATCCAAAAAGTATGAATGGATAGAATATGATGATGTCATGACATGGTAATCATGTTTGTTGGAGATGGGTTTATAGACCTACCTCCAATTTTTATTTCAAAGTACTGTTAAAGACATGTTTTAGGCTTTATATACATATACTGATGTGAGGTGTTTTCATGATAAAAAAATGGATTATATGTTTATGTGCAATAGCTATACTCTGTCCTCTTCATAGTGTATATGCAACGAATTTAAAACTTGCTCCTAATGCTGGAGCAACAGTGTTAATGGAAGCAACCAGTAAAGAGATTCTTTATGATGATCATGGAAAGGAAAAATTATATCCTGCTTCTACAACAAAAATCATGACCATGATATTACTGTTTGAGGCCATTAATAATAAAAAGTTAAAATGGGATGATATATTAACTTGTAGTGCTTATGCTTCTAGTATGGGTGGAAGTCAGATTTATCTTGAAGAAGGAGAGCAGATGAGTGTTGCTGATTTATTTAAAGCTATTTCTATTGCTTCTGCTAATGATGCTTGTGTTATGGTAGGAGAAAGGATTGCGGGAAGTCATGATAATTTTGTGAGTATGATGAACCAAAAAGCAAAAAGTTTAAAACTGGTAAATACTCATTTTGTCAATCCAACAGGATTACATGATGAAAATCATTATACTTGTGCTCTTGATTTAGCAACGATGGCAGCTTATTTGATTGAAATAGGTGGACAACGTTTGTTAGAAACAACTTCTTTATATGATTGTTATATTAGAGAAAATACAGTACAAAAGTTTTGGTTAGTGAATACAAATAAATTATTAAAATCATATCC
>DEPZ01000076.1:9358-16371 GCA_002359025.1 Erysipelotrichaceae bacterium UBA3379
ACAGCAAAAAGAGATGGTTTGCGATTGATTAGTGTTGTTATGAAGGAAAGTGAACCCAAAGTAAGAAATCAAGAAATTTCTCAAGTTTTAGATTATGGCTTTTCTTTATTTGAAAGTGCAACATTATTTCAAAAAGGTGAAGTGATTGAAAAAAGAGAAGTTTTACATTCAAAACAAGATGAAGTCAATATTATACCATTAAATGATATTACTTATGTCATAGATAAAAATAAAGAAAGTCAAATATCTTATGATATCCATTATCATTCATTGGTTGCTCCAATGAAAAATGGAGATGTGATAGGAGAACTGGTTTTAAAGAAAGATAATGAAATTATAGGGAGATATCCATTAACTTGTTTAGAGGATATAGAGTCATTATCCTTTTTAGAGAAGGTGATGATTGAGTTAAAAAATTTTATATGATTTATTCTAGTTTTGTTGGATTTGTTCTAGTTTTGTCTAATGAATATCTTTTCTTTAAAAATTGGTATATGATGAGCTAGAAAGGAGGAAAGTATTTTGGAAAATAAGATCAATATAGAAAATAGAGATGATTTCATTGTTGTTCATTTTTATGGTGAGATTGATTGTATAAATACACCTATGTATAGAATGGAGTTAACTGAATTAATTGAAAATAGTGAAGGTGATATTGTTTTTGATTTTCAGGGAACTTCTTTTATAGATAGTTCAGGAATAGGTTTAGTACTTGGAAGATATAATCAGTTAAAATTTGATGATAGAAAACTTATATTAACAGGGTTAAATCAAGTGGCTTATCGTTTGTTTGAATTAACAGGTTTATTCCAAATTATGCCTTATTATAAAGAAATAGAGAATATAAAGGAGGATATTCTATGAATCAGATGGAGGTGACATTTTCAGCAATATTAGAAAATGAGAATTTTGCAAGAACTGTTGTTGGCGCATTTTTAGCACAATTAAATCCAACTGTCGATGAGATTATAGAGTTTAAGACAATTGTTGCTGAAGCAGTAAGTAATGCTATTATTCATGGATATAATCAAGATTCAAAATGTCAGGTTGTCATCAAGATGATAGTAGAAGGAAGAAGAATTACATTGATTGTTCAAGATTATGGTAAGGGTATAGAAAGTATAGAAGAAGTCAAAACACCTTTCTATACAACTGCTAAAGATTTAGAACATGCAGGTATGGGATTAACGATTATCGAGACACTCGCTGATTCATTAGAAATAGAAAGTGTTATTAATATAGGAACAAAACTAATCATTAAGAAATCATTAAAAGATCATGGCACAATCTAAAACATTAGACCTATTAGAAAAAGTGCATTTAGGGGACGAAGATGCAAAAGAACAAGTTGTTCAAGATAATTTAGGTCTTGTATGGTCCATTGTTCATAGATTTAAAAATAGTTATTATGATAAAGAGGATTTATTTCAAATAGGGTGTATAGGGTTAATGAAAGCTATTAATCATTTTGATACAAGCTATAATGTCCAATTTTCAACCTATGCTGTCCCTATTATTATGGGTGAAATAAAAAGATATTTTCGTGATGATGGAACAATTAAAGTTTCTCGTTCATTAAAAGAACTCAATATCAAAGTCACTAAAGCAAAAGAATACTTACAAAATACAACCAATGAAGAACCAACAGTAGAAGATATTGCTCAATATCTACAAGTTGATGTTCAAGATGTCGTAGAAGCCATAGATGCCTCATATTACCCCACTTCATTAAATGAACCTATTTATGAAAAAGATGGTTCTACTATATCTATGGAAGAAAGAATTGTAGATAAAAAGAATAATATGTGGTTTGAAAAAATTGCCTTAAGAATGGAAATGGAAAAACTAGATGAAAAAGAAAAAATGCTTATCTATATGCGATATCATCTTGATTACAATCAAGATACAATTGCCAAACATCTTGGTATTTCCCAAGTCCAAGTTTCTCGTTTAGAAAAGAAAATCGTCACAAAATTAAGAACGCGCTTAAAAGATGAATAAAAGTATGCTATAATACCAAAGGGTGTTATATTATGGAAAAAGAAGAAGTGAAAAAGTCTTTATTAGAATATATAAAAGTCATTGTCATTACAGTGATTTTTACTTTTATATTTTTACAATTTGTACAAGTATCAAAAGTTGTAGGTTCATCTATGGAACCTACATATCATAATGGAAATATTGTTTTGGTTGATAAAGTCTTTTATTCTAAACCCTCTTATAATGATATTGTTGTTGTGGAATATCATGCAGGAGATGGGAAGGAACAAATTATTAAGCGTGTTGTTGGTTTGCCAGGTGATCATTTAGAAATGAAAGATAATCAGCTTTATCGTAATGGTCAACTTTTAAAAGAAGATTATATCTATGAGCCCATGGTTGGAAACGAGGATTTTTCATATGATATTCCTGAAGGGAAAATCTTTGTGATGGGGGATAATAGAAATAATAGTGTAGATTCTAGAATGATTGGTTATATTGATTTTGATAAAGATGTTGTTGGTCGTGTGTTTTTTAAGGTCTTTTGAGAGACCTTTTTTCATTTGGAGGATTCTATGATAAAATTAATAGTTCTTTGTTTATTCCATTTATGCTTCTATCAACCTTTAGATATTCATGAGTATGTTCTATCATATAGACAAGATGGCTTTGTTTATACATTGACAATCAAGGGATTTATTCAGGATGATTTATATCTGTCATTAAATGATATGTATCAATTATTTTATATTATAGATTCTTATACTTATGTATATATGTATAAAGATCAGATGATTTATCATTATCAAAATCAGGAGTATGTTATTTATAAAAATTATATAAAATTATCATCAGTGACATATCCTGTGGATATATTGTATGATAAGAAAAACATTTATTTGGATCAAAAGAGTATTGAAAAGTTGTTCTTTGCTTACTCTAAGAAAATAATTCAAAATGAAAACGTTATTATTGTAGAAAATATATAATTTATGTAGTCAAATAGATGTTTTTTTGATAGAATGTGGATAAATGAAATAGATACTGTCTAGAAAGGGTGGGATTATGGCATATAAGTTTAGTATTACAAGAGGTAATGCGATTTTGAATTTTTCTGAGGAATTCTGTCAAAGTCGTTGTCAATTAGTCGAAAGTGAATCTTTTGCAAAGGTTTTAGAAAAATATATTAAGGATATTAAAAGAAGAGATACAAGAATTTATGGTTATTTGCATCATGTTCAAGAAGATGATGTTGATTTATTAGATAATTTAAGAGGGATTTTTAAATTATTGTTGGTAATGTCTGTAGATGAAATATGTGTCATTAGACCAAGTGTGAAACCATACTTTAAAGATAAAGATATGTTTATTGCACTTGTTGAAGATATTTATTTATTCTGGAGACGTCTACAAAGATATGCTGTTGTATTTAATGAAACAAAAAGATCTGGTTATCAAAATGTACAATTTGCTGATGCACAAACTGAATTTGAAGAATTGGTGTTAGAAGTCTATCGTACTATTGAAACAGCATTAGGTAAAAAAGATAAAGTTTTACGTCAGATTACAGCAGGGGTGAATGCTGGTTTAACTGTAACTCATATGAGACCATTTTTACCTTATGAATATCGTAATTTAGATGAAGTTCCATTTATTGAATCAGTTGTTATTCATCCTCCATTTATTGCATATTCTAAACGTAATAAAAGAGATGGAGTTTTTCCAGAAATAAAGACAAATCCAATCGAGGATAAGAAATTTGATTCTGATTCTTGGTTCTGTTATCCTGCAAAAGTAGGAGACTTATTATGTTTTGTTTATTTCAATGTAAAATTCATGGCACAAGGGGTTGCATTATGTAACTTATTTGATTTGGCTGATGAAACTGAATATAGAAATAGAAAACCTGATTTAATCTATGTTTATGGATATGAAGATGGTGAAGCAAATCAAGCATTCTACCAAGATGAATCTAATGATATAATTGTTGCATTATTGTCAGCAAATGATGATTTTGATTATTTTGGATATATGAAGAAAATGATTTTAACACTTCATAATGTTCAAAAAATTAATCATAGAGAATTACCAATTCATGGTGCAATGGTGAAGATGACTCTTCATAATGGAGAAACGAAGAATATCGTTGTTATGGGAGATAGTGGAGCTGGTAAGAGTGAAACAATTGAACAAATCAAAGGTATAGGTGCAGCTTATATTACTGATTTAAAGACAATCTATGATGATATGGGTGTACTTTCATTAAATGATAAAGGTAAAGTCAAAACATCAGGTACTGAAATTGGTGCATTCGTGCGTTTAGATGATTTAGATGCAGGATATAGCTTTAAAGAATTAGATAGATCTGTATTCATGAACCCAGATAAAGTCAATGCACGTATTATTATTCCTATTACAGATTATAAAGATGTTGTAGAAAAGCATGATGTAGATATGTTCTTATATGCAAATAACTACGATGATGGTGGAGAGGCTTTAAGTTTCTTTGATAATGTAGATGAAGCTTTAGAAGTCTTTAAAGCAGGTCATCGTATGGCTAAAGGTACAACAACAGAAAATGGTTTGGTAGGAAGCTACTTTGCAAATCCATTTGGACCAGTTCAAAGAAAAGAACAAACAGAACCTGTTTTACATGATTACTTTAAAAGAATGTTTAAACAAGGTGTAAAAGTTGGTCAATTACGTACAAGACTTGGATTGAAAGGACATGAACATACTGGACCAAAAGAAGCAGCGATTGCTGTATTAAAATATGTTACTGGTGAAGAAGAATTAAGAGAATTACCAGAAGAATAAAAGATGACCTAGTCATCTTTTTTGCATATAAAAAGACTGCACTGCATGCAGTCTTCATTTCTTAATAAATTCCTTGTGAAATCATTGCAGCAACAACTTTTTCAAAACCAGCAATATTTGCTCCTTTGATTAAGTCATAACCTAATCCATATTTATGAGCAGCTTCTACAGAAGAATCATGAATGTTTTTCATAATTCTTTGAAGTTTTTGATCAACTTCTTCTCTTGTCCAGCTATATCTCATAGAGTTTTGTGCCATTTCTAATGCACTTACTGCAACCCCACCAGCATTTGCTGCTTTAGCAGGTCCTAATGTTCCACCATTTTCAGTGAAGTAAGCAATAGCTTCAGGAGTTGTAGGCATATTTGCACCTTCAATAATATATTTGACTCCATTAGCAACCAATTGTTTTGCTTCTTCTAAACCAATTTCATTTTGTGTTGCACAAGGGAAAGCTATATCCACTTTTAATCCCCATGGTTTTTCTCCTGGATGGAATTCACATCCAAATTTTTGAGCATAATCTTTTAATTTTACATCATTAGATTCTCTGATTTTTACTAAGAAATCAATCTTTTCATCAGTAGTAATTCCTTCAGGGTCATATACATATCCATCTCTACCAGAAATAGATACAACCTTAGCACCAAATTCTCTTGCTTTTAAACAAACACCCCAAGCAACATTTCCATATCCACTACAAGCGATTGTCTTTCCCTCAAAGCTATCATTAAAATGATTTAATACTTCTTTAGCATAATAAACAGCACCAAATCCAGTCGCTTCTGGTCTGATTAAAGAACCACCATAAGGTAATGGTTTTCCAGTTAAAACACCATTTTCAAATGCTCCACGAATTCTTTTATATTGACCATACATATAACCAATTTCTCTTGCTCCAGTACCAATATCTCCAGCAGGAACATCTACATCTGGTCCAATATGACGATATAATTCAGTCATAAATGATTGGCAGAATCTCATGATTTCAGCATCTGATTTACCTTGAGGATCAAAATCAGAACCACCTTTACCTCCACCAATTGGTAAAGTTGTTAATGAGTTCTTAAAGATTTGTTCAAATCCTAAGAATTTAATAATACCTAGATTCACAGATGGATGTAATCTTAAACCACCTTTATATGGACCTATTGCACTTGAGAATTGTACACGATATCCTCTATTGACATGAACCTTTCCTTGATCATCAGCCCAAGGAACCTTAAACATAATTGTTCTTTCAGGTTCTACAAGTCTTTCTAAGATAGCCATATCTTCATACTCAGGATGAGCATTAATAACAGGTTCTAAACTTTCTAGAACTTCTTCAACAGCTTGTATAAATTCAGGTTGATCAGCATTTTTTTGTTTGACTTCTTCTAATACTTTTTCTATATAATTCATTGTATTTCACCGTCCTTGAAGTCATTATATAGTTAATAATAAAAAATGTAAATAAAAAATATGTAAATTAATAATTTTTTATTACTTATATAAAATGTTTTGTTATTATTTAGAAAATATGGTAAACTGATGACGGTGATTGAAGTGAGTAAAAAGTTTAAAGAATATAGAATGTTTTTATTATGTTTGTTTTTATTTATAGTATTTCTGGTTTGTAGTGTAGAGACTTTCTTTGAGAAGAATCCAGTTCGTTTTTTAGCAATGATGATTTTATTATTTGTTGCATTATTTTTATTAACAACACGTTTTAAAATTATTTTATTTGAAGATATGATGATGATTTATGAATGGAAATATGTTGCGTTACTTCCAGCTGTGATTAACTATAAGGATATTCAGTCTATACAAAAAAAGTCAAAACATTGTGTAGAAATCATTCATCATAAAAAAAGTCATGTTTATGTATTTAATAGTCAAAAGTTTATAGAAGAATATAACAAGATAAATAACTCTCTAAAGGGCAGTGAGGCGAATTAAAAGAAATCTATAACCACATGAAGAGTTTTAACTTTTTCAGTTGCTTTAGAGGTGAATAAAGGTATCAAAAAAATGTTTGATATCTTTTTTTATGCATCATTATAAGATGATACTTAATATTATTGGTAGTGTAGATAGTTACTGGTTTATAATATAATAAATATAGAAATGATGCATATAAATGAAAATTTATTATCACGAGATTATAGTAAGTGTAAGCAACATGATGATTATACAGTGGACTGTTTTAGTGATTAGAAGTGCTATGGAAGAT
>DEPZ01000076.1:16427-19819 GCA_002359025.1 Erysipelotrichaceae bacterium UBA3379
AATGAACAATAATAGAAATAGAGAATTAGAATATACAAAACAGTTCTAAAAATATGATGAAATAGATAAGGAGGTGCCAAAGCTTTATGGATCATAAGATGAATACATTATTACTTTGTGTATGTGGACTACTAGCGATGTTTTGGCAAAATGGAGAATATCATTTTTCTTTTATGAATGATGCTGTTATGATGATGATTATTATTCTTTTTATCTGTTTTGTCTATTTTCCTAAGTCATGGTTTCATTGTATTTGGGGATTATTAGTAGGTTTGGCAATAATGATTCCATTGATTTTACATATAATCAATGGGACCAACAATATGGTTGCTATAGTGTTTGATTCAGTATTATCTGTCATAACACTTGGATACTTTGCATTCTGGACTTGGAAAAAAATATATAAAAGATAACTATATTTACTAGATTTTATAAAGATGATCAGTCTCATCATCAAGATTCTACAGGATTAGGATTATCTATTGTTAAAAAGATTGTTGAACTTCATGGTTGGTATATTGATGCGAGTATAAATAATGAGCAGTTAGATATTTGTATTTGTTTTACATAGCAGTATCTTTACTGCTTTTTATTTTAAAGAATAAATTTAAATATAGAGTACATAATATAAATATATAGGAGGATGAAAATATGGACTTTAGAAAGAGTCAAACAAAAGAAAATTTAATGAAAGCATTTGCTGGAGAATCACAAGCAAGAAATAGATATACTTTTGCTGGTGGTGAAGCTATTAAACAAAAACAACATGTTATAGGAGATATCTTTTTCTTTACAGCGAATCAAGAAAAGGAACATGCAATGATTTTTTATAATCATTTAAAACAATTATCAGGAGAAAATATTGAAATACATGGAACTTATCCTATTGATAATTCTACTGATTTAATTGAGTTATTAAAAAGTGCTCATCATAATGAATATGAAGAATATGAGCATGTATATCAAGAATTTGCAAGAATAGCAAGAGATGAAGGATTTTTAAAAGTCGCTACAGATTTTGAAAATATTGCTGAAATTGAAAAAACACATGGAGATCGTTTTATGCAAGTTGCATCTATGTTAGAAAATAATGAACTCTATGTTTCAAACTCTTCAACAAGATGGGTTTGTATGAATTGTGGTTTTATTTATGAAGGAACAAGTGTTCCAGAAAAATGTCCTGTATGTGATCATGATCAAGGGTATTTTATTCATTTGCAGATGGCTCCTTATGTAAAATAAGAGGTTATTTATGAAACAACCATTATGGCAAAAATTATATAGAGATGATAATGTTTACCCAAGTCTTCATCAAAATCTTAAGACAGATGTTCTTATTATAGGTGGTGGGATGACAGGTCTTTCTACAGCCTATCATTTAATGAAAAATAATTATCGTGTTGTTGTTGTAGAAGCTAATGAAATAGGTTCATCAGCAAGTGGTAGAAATACAGGAAAAGTGACTGCACAACATGGTCTTATATATCATGATCTTATTAAAAAACATGGTCTTGATTTTGCTAATAAGTATTATGAATATCAAAGAGATGCTATTGATGATATAGAAATGATTATCAAAAAATATGCTTTTTCTTGTTATTTTGAGCGTACATCTACAATTATACAATCAGCTTGTAAAGAATGTATTAATAAAGAATATGAAGCCTATCAAAAATTATCAATTCCTTCTTCTTTAGAAAAACAAGAAAATTATGCATCTTTAATGATGTTACATCAAGCAAAATTTCAACCCTATGCTTTTATCAGACAATTTGCAGCAATGTTAAGGCACCATGGAGTAGAACTCTATGAGAATTCTATTTATAAGATGTATCATAAAGAAGATCAGGAGTATTGCATTGATGTCAATGATTTTCAAATTCATGCAAAATATATTGTCTTTGCTACACAATTCCCTATTGTCGATCAACATCATTTTTACTATACACGTATGATTCCAATTCAAAAAGCAATCTATACAAGTCATTGTTATGATCAATATCTACCTTTTGTATTGATTGATGAACCTGGTTATTCAATCAATACATATAGAGATTATTTATTATTGGTTTTACAATATAATCAAGCAAGAGAGATGTTTGAAGAAAAACATTTTCCAGTGCAAGCAAAGATGTACATGGATAAATACGATTTTAAAGAACATTGGACAAGCAGTGATTATATGTCATTAGATAAACTTCCTTATATAGGATTATTAGATCATAAAGATTCAAATGTATATTTTGCTAGTGGATACAGTCAATGGGGAAATACTTTAGGCTTTATGGCAGGAAAAATAATAAGCCAACTCATTGATGGCAAACATATAGATATGTTTGATCCACATAGAAAAACAGATATTTTGACTATGAATTTTATAAAAGAGAATCTAAAAACAGTTTCACTATTACTAAAAAGTCATTTTCAACAAGTTTCACATGAATTACCTGATATAGGTGAAGGAAAATTGATGGATATTCAAGGACATACTTTTGGTGTTTATAGAGAAGATGAAAAGGTTTTTCATGTTGTTGATGTCAAATGTCCACATCTAGGATGTTTATGTAGATTTCATCAGGAAGAAAAAACTTGGGATTGTCCATGCCATGGATCAAGATTTGATTATACAGGTCATATTATAAAAGGACCATCACGTTATGGTCTTGCTTATATAAAGATAGAAGAAAACTCATGAAAGTGAGTTTTTTATTTTAAAGACTCTTTTAGAAAGTGAGTCAAATGTAAATTATAATCATTCTTGATAATATTTTCTTGAGGATCCTCACTAAAATAATGGCCAGTTTTTTTATCAATAGATAAAGAATCTAAAGGCCAACCAGGAACTTTTATAGAAGAGGCTTGACTCACCATATAAAACCTATTCTCTTTAGATAACTCTATATCCATAAAAGAAGATAGTTTTCCTTTATACATCACAGCAAATCCATCAAGATAATATGCTTCAACAGTGCCACCTAATGATTCAATAAGATGACTATAATAATCAATCATTTCTTCATCATTGAGTCTGTGATCTTGGATTGTACGAATATGTAAACCTGGTTGTCTAGAATCATTCAATGGTAAATGAGAAAAATATAACCCACTATCATTACATATAACTCTATCAAAATATTGACTATAAAATTTCGCTTTAATAATAGCATTTTCTTTAGGGTTAGAACCTGTTTCTAATGGTTCTTCTTGTATATTTAAATCGTTGAGTGTGATAAATGTTAGAGATTGATCTTGTAGTAGCTCTTGAAATCTTTTTATTTTTGAAGGGTTTGTTGTCCCAATTAATATCTTCATATGTCTATTTCTCCTCTTTATATTTTTTATTATCATATCATAAAAAATGTGAAAGAAAATCCACTTTCTAGATAAAAATA
>DEPZ01000070.1 GCA_002359025.1 Erysipelotrichaceae bacterium UBA3379
TAATTTATTTTGGAGTAATACGATATATGGTAAAATTAATACAATTAGAATACTTTCAAACTGTTGCTGAAAGTGGAAGCATTAATCAAGCTGCTGAGAAGCTCTATATCTCTCAGCCATCATTAAGCCGTGCAATTAAATCTTTAGAAAATGAACTAGATGTCAATTTACTTATTCGGACTAATTCAGGAGTCAAACTAACTCCAGAAGGAAAATTATTATATCAACAGACTACAGATATTTTACGGAGAATACATTCTTTACAAGATATAAAACAACAATTTAATTTAGAAAAGATAAAGCAAATATCTATATATAATATCTTTATAGATAATCAAATGTTTTTAGATAATAAACCACATAATACATCTTATCATTTCTATGAAAACACATTAGAAAATCTTATTCATGAAATGAATTTAGAGATATGTGACGAAATAGTTGGAGTAATCAACAATGATGAATTAGAAAAACTAAAAAAAGAGAATTTTCAAATAGAAATTATTGATACAAGTCCTGTATATATTCATACACGAAAACCAATAATCTCCAAAGATATAATTTCTACCATGAAATTTGTGCATCTTCCATATGATTTCTATACCAAAGAAAATGTAAAAATACAATCACTCCATTTAAACTCACTTATTTTTAATAGTTATTATATGCTTTTAAAATATCTACAAAACAATGATAGTTTTATGCTTGGGCATAAATGGAATATACCCGCTTTAAAGTGCCATCATATCTATAGTCATCAAATAAATAGTCATTATTTAGTACATCTTGTTATTATTTCAAAAAAGAATTTAATTGATAACAATTTCATTAAAGACAAACTGAAAACATATTGTTTAGAGTTTAACCAATTGACAGAATGAGATTATCTCTTCTGTCATTTTTTTAAAAACTTTGTCAGTATTTGACGCATACAAATGTATTTATAAACGGTCGATATATGCTATAATATAAACAAAATTGGAGGTATCAATATGAAAGATGGTTTTGTAAGAGTTGGATGTTCAAACTTTGAAGTCCAATTATCAAATGTTGAATATAATGCTAAAGAAATAATCAAGTATGCAAACAAAGCAGCAAATGAAGGTATAAAAATTCTTGTATTTCCTGAATTATGTTTAACTGGTTATACGATAGAAGATCTTTTCTATCAAAAAAGAGTTTTAAACGAAGTTTATAAACAAATTGATGTCATATTAGATCAAACATATGAATTAGATATGTTATTTGTTATTGGAGCACCATTAATTCACACTAATAAACTCTATAACTGTGCTATTGTCATAAGCAATGGAGAAATATTGGGAGTCATTCCTAAAACTTATATTCCTACATATCACGAGTTCTATGAAGGTAGACATTTTGCAAGTGCACCTAAAAACACATCCGAAATTATGATTAACGGAGCTTATTATCCTTTTGGAACTGATATTATTTTTGAAGATGTTTTACATCAACACATTAAAATTGGAGTTGAAATATGTGAAGATTTATGGGCTCCATTACCACCAAGTACAAGACACTGTCTAAATGGAGCAACCCTTATCTTAAACTCTTCAGCAAGTAATGATTTAACTTCTAAATCAGATTATAGACGTTTACTTGTCTCTTCACATAGTGCAAGATTAATTTGTGGATATGCATATTGTAATGCAGGTCTTGGTGAATCTTCTACTGATGTTGTCTTTAGTAATCATCATATTTTAAGTGAAAATGGAAATATATTAGAAGAATCTATTCAGTTTGAAGAAGGAATCATTTATGCTGATATGGATTTAGAAAAATTAGTTAGCGAGAGAATAGAAGTCTCTACTTATCCAACAAACCAAGATGATTATCGTTTTATTCCTTTTGAATTAGAAGATGAGCAATTAGAATTAGAAAGAACATATGATCCACATCCATTTGTTCCTAGTGATCATGATAAACGTGCTTTACGTTGTCAAGAAGTCTTTAATATACAGATTTATGGTTTAATTCAAAGATTAAAAGCTGCACGTATTAAAAAAGTTGTTATAGGGATATCTGGTGGATTAGATTCAACCCTTGCTCTTCTTGTAGCGTCTATGGCTTATCAAAAATTAGGTTATCCTTCTACTGATATTATTGCAGTGACAATGCCATGTTTTGGAACAACAAATCGTACAAAAAACAATGCATTAAAAATGATGGAAGAATTAAATGTCACATCAAGAACAGTTGATATCACTGATGCTGTTTTACAACATTTCAAAGATATTCATCAAGATGAATCAATCCATGATGTCACATATGAAAACTGTCAAGCAAGAGAAAGAACACAAGTCTTAATGGATATAGCAAACAAAGAAGGTGGAATTGTTATTGGTACAGGTGATTTATCTGAAGTTGCTTTAGGTTGGTCTACATATAACGGAGATCATATGAGTATGTATGCTGTTAATGTTTCTGTTCCAAAAACATTAGTCCGCTATCTTGTTGATTATGTTTCTACTTTATATAAAGGACAACCTTTAGAAGCAACATTACAAGATATCTTGGATACTCCTGTATCACCAGAACTTTTACCTGCAAAAGATAATGAAATCACTCAAAAGACAGAAGATATCGTCGGTCCTTATGAACTACATGATTTCTTCTTATATCATCATGCAAGATTCCATTATGAACCTAGCAAACTTTATAGAATTACATGTCATACATTTAAAGATCAATATACTCCTGAAACAATCAAAAAATGGTTAACAGTATTCTATAGACGTTTCTTTACACAACAATTTAAAAGATCATGTATTCCAGATGGCCCTAAAGTAGGAAGTGTCGCTTTAAGTCCAAGAGGAGATTTAAGAATGCCTAGTGATAGTAGCGTTCAAGCATGGCTAAAAGAATGTGAGAACTTATAAACGCATCAATGATGCGTTTTTAAATTGGTAGTTTTGTATATTTATAGTATAATGACCTAGAGGTGAAAACATGTTAGTTAAAAGTGGTTTAGAATATTATCATAAATTAAATGCAACAATTGAGGAGTGTGTTGAAAAAGCAAGAACTTCTCCTTTTGAAACCTTTGTCTTTATTACTGATCATAAAGACTATATTGAAAAACTCTTCTTTAAGCATACACAATATCTTGTCAACATTGAAATCATGACTTGGAAACAATTTCTACAAACATTAAAAAATCATTATCAACTTTATTCATATCATGAAGCATCACAATTAGAAATCACATATGTCTTAAGACATATCTTAAAGACTCATTCTTTTTCATGTTTTAATAATAGTCAACCCTATCCTTTGATTCATGAATTTATTCCATTGATTAAAGATTATGATCTCTATGATATCAATTATAATATCAAGGATTTTTCTAAAGAGAAAATGAAAGATTTTATTTCTTTATATCAATATACGCAAGAATTATTGAATGGATATCTTTCTATTGAAAATATCTTTCAAGACAATTCTTTTGACAATTTGCCATATCATCATATTTATATGGAAGCAGACCACCTATACCAAACAAAAAGACAAAATATCATACAAAAACTTTCTCAAGTTTGTGATGTGACATGTTTATACACATATACAAATGATAAGCGCTTGATGAATATGCCTTATCATCGATTCTGTCAGCAAGCTATAGAATATCCTAAGACAAGTCCATTGTCTTCATCTTTATTTCAACAAGTGACATCACAAATAGAAACAGATCAATACTTCTACTTTATAAGTTCTTCATTACATCAAGAAGTCAAAAGAGTTGTGTATACTATTGCACAAAAAATAGTTGATGAAAACTTACGCTATAAAGACTTTACAATTGTCTATCCTGATCAAAAATACATAGACTTACTCATTCATTCTTTTCAACAAGCAAAAATTCCTCATGATCTTGCAATCACAACAATGTGTCAATATGATTACAGTTATCAAAAAATCATGCGATACAATCATGATGGTATCTTTCCATTATGCCAGATTGCTAAAATGTTAAAGAAAGAACAATTAGACAAAGACTATATAGATTATCTTAACTTATTAAACGAGTACCAAGATGAAATGACTATTGAGGAATTCAAAGAATTCTTTCAAGCAACTTATCAAAATAATCATCAAGAAAAAAGACAAACAGAAGATCTTGTACATGTTTGTACAATTGATCAATTAAGATTATCTTCTAAACAACATGTCTTTATACTCGGATGTAATGAAACTATCTTACCTAAACTTATCAAAGATACATCTTTATTATTAGATGAAGATATAGAGGAACTTAGAGACCATTCTTTCAACTCCCCTTTAACAACTCTTGAATTATTAGGTGTTCACCATAATGATATATTAAAAGCATTATTACAGCCTTTTGCATCATTGACAATTTCTTATAGTCAACAAACCTTATCAGGAGAAACATTATTACCTTCATCTTTATTTAAAGACTTAATGAATATGTATACTTTTAAAGAATTAGAACCATTGCGTTATCTTCCTATCGATGATTATTATTTAAATCATGGTAAAGATAAGACAAGAGTCATTCTTAACCAAAACATCTCTGATTATTTAAGCACAAAAAATCAGCCAGTGCTCTTAAGCCAAGATACAGTTCAACAATTATATAGCCCTACTCTTTCAGTTAGTCAGATTGAAACCTATAATAAATGTCCATTTCTTTATTTCATTCAATATGGTTTAGGTATTTATCCTTTAAAAGAAGAAAAACTATTACCTAATGAATTAGGAAGTTTAATTCATTATGTTTTATCTATCTGTATTGATCAAGATAAAGATATTTCCTCTCTAGTCCAAGAATATATCCAAAAAGATGAAAACTTATATCATAAAATACAACAATCTTATGTCAATCAATATTTTATTGAACAATTAGAAAAAGATTTACATATCACTCTTAATGTTTTACATAAGCATTATCAGATTTCTTCTTTTGATATATTATCAAAGGAACAAAAAGTTCAAGAGGATATACATGGTATGAAGTTTAAAGGATTTGTAGATAGAATAGATCAATATAATAATTATATTTCTATTATTGATTATAAATCGAGTGCTAAAGATATTGATTTGAATCTTGCTATGCAGGGATTCAATATTCAGATGTTAATTTATTTAAAGATGGTCACAAAACAATACCAAAAAGATCCTGGTGCAGTTCTTTACTTTAATACTAAGAAAAGAATATTGTCTGTAGACCAATCTTTAAAAGATCCTATTCCTTCACAAGAATTCTATAAGCAATATAGATATGGAGGATATATCATTGATGATGAATCTCATGGTGTCATAAATGCTATAGATCCTTATATGGATAAAAGATCTGATATTATTAATGTCACTTATGTTAAAAGTAGAAATGAATATAAAGGACATTTATTAACAAAAGAACAACTTGATCATTTATTTGAAAAAATAGAAGAACATATTTATACCTTATACCAAGAAATGTGCCAAGGACATATTGACATTCTTCCTAAAGGAAGTGATCAAAATGCAACTCATACAATGGTTAATCCTTGTCATTATTGTGCATATCGTAGTATATGTAATTTTGATATTTTCTATAACGAATATAAAATGGTTGAGTTTTTAGATATTGATGCTATTTTAGGAGGTGAAAAAGATGCCGTTTAATGAAGGACAATTAAAAGCTATACAACAAAGAAATTCTTCTATTCTCGTCAGTGCTCCAGCTGGTAGTGGAAAGACTAAGATTTTAGTCAGTCGTATTGTCGAATTATTAAAAGAAGGTTATAACATCTTTGATTTTCTAGTTGTAACATTTACACAAGCTGCTGGTAATGAAATGAAACAAAGACTACAAGAAGAATTAAATGAACTTGTTCATAGTGATATTGATAATCAATTAAAAGAGCATTTAGAAAAACAAATTCTTCATTTACCTCATTCTTATATAACAAACTTTCATGGTTTTTGTAATTTATTGTTAATGAAATATGGCTATTTAGTAGATGTGATGCCTGGATTTGAAATCAATAGTGATCCTACACTCATAAAAAAAGAAGTTCTAGAAGAATGCATGGAAAAATGGATACAGGATGATAAAATACGTTCTTTTTTAGAGCTTTATTTCCCGGGATATTCTTTAGATGGTTTTCAGTCTTTACTTTTATCAATCGATGATTTGTCTCATTCTATTGATGATTTCTATGGTTTTGTAGAAAATATTCATCAAACAAACTATGAGACTTTGTCATTACCTTTAGAAGAATGGCCTTTATTTCCTTATTTAAAAGATATCTTTTATCAAGAAGCATTAATGAGTTTAAATAAGTTAATGGAGCTCAAATACTTTAGTGAAAAGAATAATCTTGTCGATTTCTATGATAGACCCGATGAACAAAGTGAAAAGAATCAATCTCTACCTATTCCTTTTGAAGCATATTATGATTATATTGATGAAAGAATTAAAGCTTTTCATCAAACAATAACATATGATACATTTGTATCTATCGCAAAAACTCCACTTCCTAAAACTTATAATATGTCTTGGAAAGAGATAGATCCTGCAATCAAAAAAGAATTCACAAAAATGAAAAGTGATTTATTTGCCAGCTATAACAAAGCAGTGTCTTCATATCTAGATGAAAGTGCTGAAGATTTTATACAAAAAATGCAAATAAGTTATCAAGCTATTGATCTTATGCTTTCTAAAGGTCATCTTCTCGATCAATTCCAACAAGCGTATCAAAGAAGAAAAAAGGAATTAAATCAACTCGATTTCTCAGACCTTGAACAATATACTCATAAGCTATTAGAACCACAATATGGCGTTGTAGAGATCTTACATAATTCATTAAAAGAAATCATGGTTGATGAATATCAAGATACAAATCAAATACAAGAATCACTTGTTCAAAAGATATCTACATATTCATTACCCCATATTCCTTTATTTATGGTTGGCGATATGAAACAATCTATTTATCGTTTTAGACAAGCCGATCCACAAATTTTTTCTGATAAATATGATACTTTCTCTTTAACAGATGAAGATTGTCAAAAGACACATACAAGACGTATTGATTTAGTCTTTAATTATCGTTCTAGTAAGATTGTTTTAGATTCTATTAACTATATATTTAATCAAATCATGGATAAGTCTATTGGTGGTTTAGAATATTATTTAGATGAAAGTGCAAGATTAAATTATGATTATGTAGGTAAAGAAAATAATAAAAAAGAAGAAGCAAGACAACGTTTCTTTACAGAAACACATCTTGCTACTGAATTATTAATTGATATTTATGATCCCAAATCATCTTTAGATAAAGAACAATATGAAGCACATATGGTTGCACAAAAAATTATGACATTAAAAAAGAATATGACTCTTAAAAATCAACCTGTTGATTTTAAAGATATGGTTGTCTTAATGCGTTCTACTACAGCATTTTTAACTTTTAAGAAAGTATTTGATGCTTATGGTATTCCAAATCATATTGTTTTATCACAAGGATTTATGAATTCTAACGAAATTATGAACATGATTACATTTTTAAAGGCTATAGATAATCCTTACAATGATGTGGCATTATTAAGTATCTTAAAACAGCCTTATTCTATAAGTTGTATTGATATGGAGACAATCGCAAAATTAAGAATAGAGCATAAAGATCTTCCTTTATATGAATGTTTAAAACATTCTCAAGATATGCAAATTATTAGATTTTTAGAATACTTTGAGACATTAAGATTACAAAGTTATTCATTATCTCCTTATGATTTATTAAAACAAATATATGAAATCACAGAATATCCACTTTTTGTCACACAATTAGTAAATGGTGCACAAAGAAAAGCCAATCTAGATTTATTATTAGATATTTCTAAAGATTTACAACAAAATACACCTTATCTTCATGATTTTATTACTTCTTTAGAACAATCATCTGATGTTGCACCTGCACAATCTTCTTCAGGAAGTACAAATGTTGTAGAATTTATGACCATTCATAAATCTAAAGGCTTAGAGTTCCCAATAGTCTTTGTATGTGGAATGCACAAGCAATTCAATACGCAAGACAGTAAAGAAAGAATGATGATTGATAAAAAGTTAGGAATAGCATTAAAACCTCGTATTCAAACATCTACACAAGATATTCCTTCATTAACTGTAGAATATGAAAATTGTTATCGTAATATGATTGCAAGAAGACAATTAGATGAATCAATTAATGAAGAAATGCGTATATATTATGTTGCATTAACCAGAGCATCACAAAAACTCATTCTTACAGGGGTGATAAAAAGCATAGATGAAATCACATCTCTTCAAGAAAAACTACTTGTTAATGAGGATCCTGATGTTTATCATCGTGAAGGAGCCGGAACCATTCTCTTATATGACCGCTTGCGTAAAACAAATAACTATCTTTCATGGACTCTTGCTGCTATACTGAGACATCCACAAATTATTCAACAATGTCTAAGCCATGATGCCCTAAGACCACGTGCTATGTTGCTAGAAAAACTGCATTTTGAAAAACAAATGACTCTCGATTCAACAGAACATGCCATGTTTGAATTACATCTTACTGATGATAAAACAATCGAAAGCCTCATCCCTGCTTACACGCAGGAACCAAAACAAGTTGATAGTACGTTACAAGAAAAATACCAATTTTTTCATTATCCACATGATATAGAAAAAACGCCAACAATCGCTGTAACAAAACTTCAACAAATAGAAGATGATCATTATTTATCATTATCTATAGATAATGATAACTCTTCATTATCAGCTACAGACAAAGGAACACTCGTTCACTTATTATTAAGTCATTTAACATTTATGAATGATGATATCTCATCACTCATTCAACAATTACATGATAAAGGTTTATATGATGACCAAGCCAAGCAGGTACTCATCGATTATCAAGATCAGTTGAATAGTTTTGTTGAAAGTCCGTATTATCAAATGATACAACAAGCATCATATATCTATAAAGAAAAACCTTTCTCTTACTATGATACAATAAGACAACAGACTGTTCATGGAATATTTGACTTAGTATTTATCAAAGATGATGAGGTATATGTTTTAGATTATAAGACAGACCGTATTTCTCACAAGAATTCTGATCAAGCTTTAATTGAAAAACATCAAGTTCAATTAAACTATTATCAAAAAGTTCTTAAAGAAATGTATAAAAAAGAAGTTCACGCTATTGTGTTCTATCTACATATTGGAAAAGGTGTCCAATTTTAAAAAACACATATGAATTCATATGTGTTTTAAAAATATCTTCTACGCTTGTTTTTATATGAATATTTGTATGTCATTGCCAATCTTGGTTGATTTTTATTTATCACATATAAAGCCACACATTCTAAACCAATAAAGATACTCGCTATCGGAACATTATTTTGCAAAAAATCAAGTTCAGCAATCATATTAACAGCAACGATTCCAACAACAAAGATTATAATATTCAAAATCATCATAACCATCATAGATTTAGAGCCTTCACTTGATATAATGCAATAATACCATATTCCAATCATTATACCTGCAATAATCGCATTTATTATAGTTACATAATTAGATTGAACTTTACTTAGTAAATAAACAACAAACAATATGATATACGGACATATAATTCCCAACAATTTTTTCATCACATGTTTCTCCTGTATAATTTATTATAATCGACAAATTATACGCATGCAAGATGTAATCTCTATATACTAATGATTTATATTAATAATTGTCATCTTTTCTCTTGTCATAGAATGGAGGCTCCCTGGTATTCCTTGTACACCTAATCCAGATCCTTTCACTCCTAAAAATGGAAAATGATCAGGCCCTCTTTCTGTTCTACCATTGATCTGTACTGATCCCACTTCTAATCTTGAAGCAATTTGAAAAGCTTTGTCTATATCTTGAGTAAAAATACTTGCTTGTAGACCATATTGAGATTGATTACTTAGTTCTATAGCTTCCTCAACATTTTTTACACGTATAATAGGCAAAATTGGACCAAAAGGTTCTTCCCATGCAACTTTCATATCTGTAGTGACATAATCCAATAATGTTGGATATATTAATTGTTCTTCTCTTCTATTTCCAGTAACTAGTAAAGCATTTTTATTTAATGCATCTTCAATTAATTCTTGAACAAAATCTGCTGATTTTTTATCTATTAAAGGTACCACAACACTATTGTCTTCAGGTGAACCAACTGAGAGTTTTTCTATTTCATCTTGCAATTTTAAAACTAGCTTATCTGCAATCTTTTCTTCTACAAATACTCGTTTAATCGCTGTACAACGCTGTCCTGAATATGAGAAAGCTCCTGATACAATATTTTTAACAGTTAAATCAAGATTTGCATTTTCTAAAACAATTGCCGGATCTTTTCCTCCAAGTTCCATAACTAGTGGTATAAGATGGGACATTTTCGCAATATGTTCCCCTGTTTTTGTACCACCTGTAAATGAAATCATATCTATTCCTGGATGCGTAACAATATAATCTCCTATTTCTGATCCTCGACCAGTTATAATATTTAAAACACCTTTAGGTAATCCTGCTTTATCCAATGCCTCTATCATTTTAATTGCACTAATAGCACCTTGTGTTGCAGGCTTAAATACAACTGCATTACCGGTTATTAATGCGGGAGCAATTTTTGCTGCTGATAAATTAACAGGATAGTTGAATGGTGATATAGCAAGAATCACGCCTAAAGGTTCTCTATGTATAATCACAATTTTATCACGATTACCTCCTGGAAAATTTTCTCCTGTCATACTTTTATCATATAAATGCATAGCTTCTTCAATTGTGTATTGAATAAAGTCTATTGTTCTTTCGACTTCTTTCATTGCATCATTATATCCTTTGCCAACTTCATGCATAATTAAATCTGCAAGTTCTTCTTTTATTTTTGATAATTCTTCTATCCATTTTGTTAAATAAGATGCACGTTGTCTGACTGTTAATTCTTTCCATTGTTTTTGAGCTATTTTTGAATAATGAATAATTTCATCAACTTCATCTTGGGAAATAGCTTGTATCCTACCTACAAGCTGATGATTATATGGTGAAATAATGTCTATAGTATCTTTTGTGCTACTTTCTTTCCAGATACCATTTACATAATAGTTATAATTTATACTCAATTTTCATTCCTACTTTCTGTTTTATTTTAAGCAATAACGCTTATATAAACTATTATGAGTATAATTTGTTATATGTCAAAGAATGTGCTTTAGATTATCATATTGTCACTAAAAAATCATTACAAACAATTCACACATATACAAAAGTACAAATAAAAAACGTAGTAAAACGAAGAATAGTTCTTACCCATTGAAAATTTAAAATCAAAAGACATTGTAGAGCAATCCTTACTATTTATGTAAAAACACCTTATACATAAAAACTTTCTATTACTAATAAACTGTATTTTTTATCATAGCAACGTCCAAAAAAGTAACATGCCCTATAAATGTTTAAATTCTTTCATACTTATTTGATCATATAGTCAGCCTTGCTACAACTGGGTTTGGATATATTCTCTTATGACTTTCTCATTCTTTTCAACTGTATCACAAAAGTATCCTTTTGCCTAGAAATGACAACCTCCGTATTTTAAATCCGCATATCGATCAAAAATATCATCGGTGCTGATTTACTTTTCAAATGCCCCATAAAATCTAATATACTCTATTTTGGTGCAATGACGATATGATATATATGATAAACTGTTTGTGTCTTTCATTAGACACCCTCCTTTGATTTTATATTTATCTGTCAGGCTAAATATATCTTATCATTGGAGTTTTTTATTCACAATGCTAAAGCTAAACTCTCTCCATGCATATGGGTAACAGGATATTGGACAAT